>NZ_BAAALF010000061.1:0-40095 GCF_039528135.1 Kitasatospora nipponensis
CCACTCGATGGGCGGAGTGGTGGCCTACCTCGTCGCCCAGGAGCAGCCGCACCGGCGGAAACGCCGCCGCCTGCAGGGCGGCCCCGTCCCCCGTCCCCCGGGGCCCCCCCGCCCCCAACGCGGACGGCCCCCGCGGACGGTGTCGTCCGCGGGTGCCGTGATCGCTCGTGGCAGGCCCCAGGGCCTGCCGGACAGGCCCTAGGCCCAGAGCTGGCCCTGCAGCAGCTCGACGGCCTCGTCGGTGCTCGCCGCGGTGTAGATGCCGGTGGAGAGGTACTTCCAGCCGCCGTCGGGGACCACGAAGACGATGTCCGCGCGCTCGCCCGCCTCGGCCGCCCGGCGGCCCACCCCGAGCGCGGCGTGCAGGATCGCGCCGGTCGAGACACCGGCGAAGATGCCCTCCTCGGCGAGGAGTTCGCGGGTGCGGCGGACCGAGTCGGCCGAGCCGACGCTGAACCGGGTGGTCAGCACCGCGGCGTCGTAGAGCTCGGGCACGAAGCCCTCGTCCAGGTTGCGCAGCCCGTACACCAGGTCGTCGTAGCGCGGCTCGGCGGCGACGATCTGCACGCCGGGCACCTTCTCGCGCAGGTAACGGCCCACGCCCATCAGGGTGCCGGTGGTGCCCAGGCCGGCCACGAAGTGGGTGACGGAGGGCAGGTCGGCCAGGATCTCCGGGCCGGTGCCGGCGTAGTGCGCGCCCGCGTTGTCGGGGTTGCCGTACTGGTAGAGCATGACCCAGTCGGGGTGCTCGGCCGCCAGCTCCTTGGCCACCCGCACCGCCGTGTTGGAACCGCCGGCGGCGGGCGAGGAGATGATCTCCGCGCCCCACATCCGCAGCAGCTCGCGGCGCTCCTCGCTGGTGTTCTCCGGCATCACGCAGACGATCCGGTACCCCTTGAGCTTGGCCGCCATGGCCAGCGAGATGCCGGTGTTGCCGCTGGTCGGCTCGAGCACCGTGCAGCCGGGGGTGAGCCGGCCGTCGGCCTCGGCCCGCTCGATCATGTGCAGGGCCGGACGGTCCTTGATCGAGCCGGTCGGGTTACGGTCCTCCAGCTTCGCCCAGAGCGTCACCAGCCCGTCCCCGTTGCCGGGGACCGCGGCGGAGAGCCTGGGCAGCCGCACCAGCGGCGTGTTGCCGACGGCTTCGAGCGGGCTGTCGTAGCGCATTACCGGGCGCCGCCGGCCACGGCCGGAAGGATGGTGACGCTGTCGCCGTCCTTCAGCTCGGTGGCGATGCCCTCGAGGAAGCGGACGTCCTCGTCGTTCAGGTAGACGTTGACGAAGCGGCGCAGCTCGCCGTTGTCCAGCAGGCGGGCACCGATGCCCGGGTGGCGGACATCGAGGTCGGCGATGAGCGCCCCGAGGTCGGTTCCGCTGCCTTCGACGGCCTTGGCACCGTCGGTGTAGGTACGGAGGATGGTCGGGATGCGGACCTCGATGGCCATGGCTGCGCTCCTGTGCAGGTGGTGGTGGGGCCGCAGGGGCGCGGCAGGGGCATGCGGGGCTGGACGGGGTGACTGCGCTGCGGACGGGGTCCCGGGCGCCGGCCGCGGGGCCGGGCGGACGGGCTCAGGCGTCGGGACAGATCGCCGCGGCGTGCCGGCACAGGTCGATGTGCAGGCGCGCCACGAGGCGGATGCCCGGGGCCTGAATGCTCACATCGACGGAACGCATGGGCTCATCGTATAGATTCCCGCCCCGGTTCCGACATGCCCGTCTCGCAGGTCGGATGCTTCTGTGTCGCCTGGTGAGACCTGCGGGACGGCGGAGGCCCGGCCACGGGCCGGCCACGGGCCCGGCTCAGGCGGCCGGGGCGTCCGTGATCTCCACGTCCTCCTCGGTGATCACACCGTCCACGATGCGGAACGAGCGGAACTGGAAGGGGTCCTGCGGCCCGGTCCCCTCGGCCGTGGAGACCAGCACGTAGTGCGCCTCGGGCTCGGAGGCGTAGCTGACGTCGGTGCGCGAGGGGTAGGCCTCGGTCGCGGTGTGCGAGTGGTAGACGATCACGGGCTCCTCGTCCCGGTCGTCCATCTCGCGGTAGAGCTTCAGCAGGTCGGCGGAGTCGAACTCGTAGAAGGTCGGCGAGCGGGCCGCGTTCAGCATCGGGACGAACCGCTCGGGGCGGCCGCTGCCGGCCGGCCCGGCGACGACCCCGCAGGCCTCGTCCGGGTGGTCGGCGCGGGCGTGGGCCACGATCGCGTCGTGCAGCTCTCGGGTGATGGTCAGCATGCGGCCAGGATAGTCAGCCGCCGGGGCCTCCCCGCCCGCAGGCGTGGTCACCGCCCGCAGGCGTGGTCACCGCCGGTCCTGACGGCCGGTCAGCCCGTCATCGCCTCCAGCAGGGACTCCTGCATCGCGCCGAACCAGAGGTAGGCCATCACCAGCGGCTTGCGCTCGTCGTCGTCCGGCAGTTCGTACAGCCCCTGCTCGTCGTCCTCGGTCACCTCGAGCCGCACGCCCAGCGTGAGCCGCAGGTCGTTCAGCGCGCGCAGCCAGGCCGGGCAGTCCCCGGCGGAGGTGCGCAGGATGCCGCCGCGCCCGCCCAGGGTGTCCAGCGAGCGGATCACCAGCAGGGCGTCCTCGCGCTTGCGGGCGCGCAGGTCGAGCTCCGTGTAGCGGCGGAACTCGCCGGCGGCGGCCTTGGTCTGCGGGTCGGCGGGCCGGCCGGGCTCGCCGTAGGCGTCCGGGAAGAGGCGGCCGAGCGCCGGGTCGGCGGGGGCCTCGGAGGGGCCCTGCGCGAAGAGCGCGGCGAGCGGGTCGTCGCTCTCCTCCCCCGGGCCGGGCCCGATCAGCTCCAGCATCTGCACCTCGAGGGAGCGCAGGATGGTGGCCTCCCACTCGTCGAGCGCGATCGCCGCGCCGCCGTCGCCGGTTCGCTCGAACAACCCAGCCATCGTGAGGTAACCGTCCCGGTTCGCAGGTAGGGGATAAGGGAGTGTGCGCGGAGCAGGGGTGAGGCGCCGTCAGGGGCGCCGTCGGGGGCCGCGGTGCGGACCTCGGTGCGGACCGCCGTCAGTCGTGCTGGAGGGTGGCCCACAGGCCGTAGCCGTGCATGGCCTGCACGTCGCGCTCCATCTCCTCGCGGGTCCCGCTGGAGACCACGGCACGGCCGCGGGTGTGCACGTCCATCATGAGCTTGCGGGCCTTCTCCTTCGGGTAGCCGAAGTACGCCTGGAAGACGTAGAGGACGTAACTCATGAGGTTGACCGGATCGTTGTGCACGATCGTCACCCATGGCGTGTCCGGCTCCGTCACCGGGAGGCTCTCGGCCTCGGGGCGTTCGATCTCGGCCGGCGCGACACTCACGGCTGACTCTCCTCGGTAGCTGGCGGATCGGCGGACGGTGGGCCCGTCGGGGGCTGGCCGTGCGGAAGGGAACCCCTGACCTTCCATGCTGCCATCCGGGGGAGCCCGGAGCGATTCCGACCCGGCCCGGCACAGGAAATCGTCAAACTGACGCTAAGTGGTAGTAGCATCATCCTCATGGACGCCCAGGCATTCGCGGCGGCACGCACCGCCGTGCCCACTTCGCCGGCAGCCGGCTCGACCGCGCTGCTCACCGACCGCTACGAGCTGACCATGCTGCAGGCCGCCCTGCGCAGCGGGGCCGCTCACCGGCACTCGGTCTTCGAGGTCTTCACCCGACGCCTGCCCGACGGCCGGCGCTACGGCGTGCTGGCCGGCACCGGCCGGGTGCTGGACGCCGTGGAGAACTTCCGCTTCGAGACCGCCCAGCTCGACTGGCTGGCCGACCAGCGGGTCGTCGACGAGCCCACCCTGCGCTGGCTGGCCGACTACCGCTTCCGCGGCGACATCCACGGCTACCCGGAGGGCGAGGTCTACTTCCCCGGCTCGCCGCTACTCACCGTGGAGGGCAGCTTCGCCGAGGCGGTGATCCTGGAGACGGTGATCCTCTCGATCCTCAACTTCGACTCGGCGATCGCCGCCGCCGCCTCCCGGATGACCGCCGCCGCCGGGACCCGGCCCTGCATCGAGATGGGCGCCCGGCGGGCCCACGAGAGCGCGGCGGTGGCCGCCGCCCGGGCCGCCTACATCGCCGGTTTCGCCGCCACCTCCGACCTGCAGGCCGGCTTCCTGCACGGCATCCCGACCACCGGGACCGCCGCCCACGCCTTCACCCTGCTGCACGACAGCGAGCGGGACGCCTTCACCGCCCAGCTCGACTCGATGGGCACCGGCACCACCCTGCTGGTCGACACCTTCGACCTGGCCGAGGCGGTGCGCACCGCCGTCGAGGTGGCCGGCCCCGAGCTCGGCGCCGTGCGGATCGACTCCGGCGACCTCACCCTGCTGGCCCACCGGGTGCGCCGCCAGCTGGACGAGCTGGGCGCGCACAAGACCCGCATCATCGTCACCTCCGACCTGGACGAGTACGCCATCGCCGCGCTCGCCGCCGCGCCCGTGGACGGCTACGGGGTCGGCACCAGCCTGGTCACCGGCAGCGGCCACCCGACCTGCGCGATGGTCTACAAGCTGGTCGCGCGGGCCGCCTCCACCGAGCCCGGCGCGGCGCTGGTGCCGGTGGCCAAGCGCTCGGCCGGCGCGAAGTCGAGCGTGGGCGGACGCAAGTGGGCCGCCCGCCGGCCGGACGCCGAGGGGGTCGCCGAGGCCGAGGTGGTCGGCACCGGGCCGCTGCCCGCGCAGTTGGCCCCGCACGCGCTGCAGGTGCCGCTGGTGCGCGGCGGCGAGGTGGTCGGGCGCGAACCGCTCAGCGCCGCCCGCGAGCGGCACCAGCGGGCCCGGGCGGCGCTGCCGCTCTCGGCCACCCAGCTCTCCAAGGGCGAGCCGGTGCTGGCCACCGAGCTGCGGCTGGCCTGAGCGGGCCGGGGACGGGGTACGGGGGAGGGGTACGGCGGCGGCGCCCCTTCCGCCCTCCCCCGGCACTCCCTAGAGTGGCCCCACTCCACTCCAGTGCCACGGATCCCGAGTCACCGAGGTCCGCGCCGCCGACACCCGAACCACCGACCGCCAGCGAGGAAGCAAGCCATGCACCGGGCCCTGATCGTCATCGATGTGCAGAACGACTTCTGCGAGGGCGGCAGCCTCCCCGTCGCCGGCGGCGCCGAGGTGGCGGCCGCGATCACCGAGCTGATCGCCACGGGCCGGGACGCGTACGCGCACGTCCTGGCCACCCGGGACCACCACCACGACCCGGGGGCACACTTCTCCGCCCAGCCGGACTTCGTCGACAGCTGGCCGGCGCACTGCGTGGCGGGCACCGAGGGCGTCGGCTTCCACCCGAACTTCGCCCCGTCGGTGACCTCGGGCGCTATCGAGGCGGTCTTCGACAAGGGCGCGCACGCCGCCGCCTACAGCGGGTTCGAGGGGTTCGACGAGAACGGCGGCACGCTGGCCGACTGGCTGCGGGCCCACCAGGTCACCGCGGTCGACCTGGTCGGCATCGCCACCGACCACTGCGTCCGGGCCACCGCGCTGGACGCCGTCCGGGAGGGCTTCGCCACCCGGGTGCTGCTGGACCTGACCGCGGGAGTGGCGGCGCAGACCACGACTGCGGCGCTTGAGCAGCTGCGCGCGGCCGGGGTCGAGCTGACGGGGACGCCGGTGCTGGGCTGAGGCTGAGGTCTGGGCTGAGGGCTGAGGGCTGACGGCTGACGGCTGACGGCTGACGGCTGACGACATCGGGCGGGGGCCTTGGGGCAGCGGACGGATCTGCGGAGGTCCGGGGGGTACCGCTCCTGCCGGACGGTGCGGGTCCGCTCAGTCCTGCGCCATCAGCAGCTCCACCACGTCCGTGCCGCCCGCCAGGAAGGCCAGCCGCAGCTCCTCGGCCACCACCGCCGGCTCGGCGGCCACCCGGTCGGCGGCGAGGTAGACCACCCGTACCCCCAGGTACTCCATCCGGTGCTGGCCGGCCCGCACCCAGGCCGCCTCGCCCTCGCTGACGCAGCGCAGCGCGGAGTCCACCTCGACCGCCACCGCCGCCTGCGGCCAGTAGAGGTCCGGCACGGCGACGAAGGTGCCGCCGCGCATCCGCAGCTCGGGCCCGGCCAACGGGACGGGCAGCAGTTGCCCGGCCGCCAGCGCGCTGATCGCCTCCAGCGCCGACTCCCGCTCGAAGGCGAGCAGTTCGTCCAGCGCGGCACGGATCCGCGGGATCTCCACCAGCTCCGCCTCGCGCAACTCCTCGACCAGCTCGGCCGCCGAGCAGGCCGGGGCCCCGCCCGACGCCGGCGCCGCGACCGCCTCGCGCAGCACCGAACGCAGTAGTCCGGGCGCGAGCACCCCGGCGTCCAGCTCGCCGCTGTCGGTCCACTCCCGCAGGGCGTCGGCGACCGCCCGGGCCACCGGCGCGCAGGCCAGTCCGTGCACCTCGCGGGCGTGCAGCTCGCGGGCCGTCCGCTGGATCCGGACCTCGCCCGCGTCCCGCAGCCGGCGCTGGCGGGGCACCAGCACCTGCACCCCGGTGACGGCCGGCAGCCGCGGGACGGCGCTGAACCCGTAGAGCGCCAGGGCGGCCGCGCCGGTGATCACGGCACCCTCGCGGCGGCCCTCCTCGCGGCCGTTCTGCGCGGCGTAGAGCAGGGCGGCCCACATCCGCTGTTCGGGGGTCGGCGCACCGCACTGCAGCAGGTACACCCGGGGCAGCAGGCGCTGCCAGGGGCCACCGCTGCGGCAGTGGCCGCTGACCACCCGGGCGGGAACTCCCCGGGCGCGCAGCTGACTTGCCGTGAGCACGTTCTGCTGACGGCGGGCCAGCTCTTCGAGCGAGGGGACGGGAGAGGGAATCTGGTAGCTCATGCGACAACCCTCCCCGCTCACCCGCCCGGCGCATCCGTCCCCTGACGCACCGTTACGGAACCGTCGTCAAACCGGGACAGCTCCGCACTAAAGTCGCCATACCCTCACTCAAACGGTCGAATGATGTGCAACCTGCTTGCTGGATACGGCACCCGTGTGCATCGATCCCTCCTCCAGTCGGCCGCGATCGCCGGGTCATGACAGTTGTCACGCCGCGACCGTGACCCACCCCCCTGCCGCCCGCGCGGCGCCGGGCGGCAGAATCGTGATCACCGGCCGGGCGCAGGACCCGCGGCCGGCAGACACCGGGGGGCACACCAATGAACGACACCACGAAAGAGCCAATCGCGCCGGTCGGGGCGGCGGAGGCGGTCGGGCCGGCAGAGGCGGTCGGGCCGGCGGAGGCGGTCGGGGCGGTCGCTCCGATCGGGGCGGTCGGGGCGGTCGCGCCGGTCGGGGCGGTCGGGGCGCCGATCCCGGTCGGGGGCGAGGCGCCGGCCGGGGCCAAGGGCCTGGCCGCCCTCACCGGGGAGCCGGGCGAGTACGCGCTGCCGGTCTGGTTCTTCGGCTTCGAGGCGGTCTTCGCCAGCGGCTTCGACCTGCTCAAGGCCTACCCGATGGCCTGGCCGGTGCTCGTCCTGCTGGTCGCCGTGAACATCACGCTCTCGCTGACCATGCTGCGCAAGCGCCTCAAGCTGGCCAGGGCCCTGTGGCGCGGCAAGGAGACCCGCAAGGTCGCCATCGGCCTGCTCGCCCTGCGGATCGGCAGCCACTTCGCCCTGAGCGCCGTCGGCGTCGAGGTCACCAGCACCGCGGCCCACGTCGCGTACGCCGTGGTCATGGGCGCGGTCACCGTCGGTCTGCTCGCCTTCACCCAGCGCACCGCGCTGCGGGCGCTGGCCGCCGCCCGCGCGGCCGCCTGATCACCCCGAAACCCGGTGCACGGGAAAAACCTCCCTCGGAACAAACGCCCCTCGGGCATTGCCTACCATCAGGGCATGCCATATGACGAGACATCAGGTCTGAGCGCGGCACAGCTGCGACTGGGCCGGCTACCGGGCTACGTGCGACGCCCCGACCCCGCTCGCCGCGCCGGCGAGCAGGGTTCGGCGTACAAGAAAGGGTGGGAGGTCCGCTTCACCGCGCGCAGCGAGGCGGAGATAGCCGAGATCCGCGAACTGCTCGTCGCGGCGGGATTCGCCCCCGCCCGACCCTTCTTCAAAGGGCAGCAGCTGATCCAACCGGTCTACGGCATGGCAGTGGTCCGCACCTACCTGGAGGCGCGCGAGCTGACCGGCTGAACTCCGGCCGCCAGGTGGGCCTCCCGGGCGGCAGCCAGTTGCCCCAGGTACTCCCTGGCCCAGGCACAGGCCACATTCATCGGGCCGAACGGCGAGCGGCCCAGCGCGGTCAGCTCGTACTCCACGCGGGGCGGGTTCTCCTCGAACTCGGTGCGAGTCAGCAGCCCGTCCCGCTCCAGCGCACGCAGCGACTGGGCCAGCACCTTGGGCGTGATCCCGCGCAACGGGACCTTCAGCTCCGAGAAGGACGGATCGAACAGGTCCGGCGGCAGCGGAGCCGGCGGAGCCGGCGCGAAGATCGACTCGCTCATCGTGCGACGTCGACGGTCAGGAGCGGTGCGGCTCCATGAACTCCAGCCGGTTGCCCACCGGGTCGACCGCGTAGAAGCGGTCGTACCCCGGGAACTCCCCGTCCCACTGCACCTGGTGCCCGTGCGCCGCCAGCCGCTCGGCCAGCGCGGGCAGCCCGTCCACCAGGATGCCCGGGTGGGCCTTGCGGGCGGGCGCGAAGTCCTGCTCCACCCCGAGGTGCACCTCCAGCGCGCCCCCGCGGAACCAGCACCCGCCACGGGCCGCCAGCACCGGCGGCTTCGCGAGCTCGGTCATCCCGAGCGCCTCGCCCCAGAACTCCCGGCAGAGCCCCTCGGAACCCGGCGGTATGGCCAGTTGGACATGGTGCAGGCCAACGAACAGCGCATCGGATTCGCTCATGCGCCCGATCCTACCGACGGGGCTCCTGGTGGGACGGGTGGCCGGGGTGGGACTGCGGGTAGGAGACCGCGGCCGCCCGGCGACGCTGCTCGGCCCGCCGCGCCCGACGGACGAGGACGGCGACCCCGAGCACGATCAGCACCAGGACGCCACCGCCCGCGCCGTACAGCCATCCCGGCACGCCGCCACCACTGGCGCCACTCGCCGCTGACCGACCGTCCGGCACCGGAGCGGGCGAGGCCGACTCCGGCCCGCCCTGCGACTCGACCCGGGTGAGCAACGGGTTCTCGGTCGGCCCCCCGTCGACCGCCGGGTTCGCGGCGAGCGCCTTGGAAGGAGAGGCGATGCCGTACCCGTACCGGTCGTTGGGCACCTGGCTGTGGTCGGGGGGCGCGGCGGCACTGGTGATCATCCGCCGGATGACCTGCCCGGCGGAGAGCGCCGGGTACTTGGACCGCACCAAGGCGGCGATGGCGGAGACGTAGGCGGTCGCGTCGGAAGTGCCGCTGGCGTAGCGGTAGTCGGAGGTGGACTTGTTTCCGGCGCTGTAGATACCGACGCCAGGAGCCACCAGGCTGACCTCCGGACCGCGGTTCGACTTCTCCCAGACGTTGCCCTGACGGTCGATCGCACCGACTGCGACAACTCCTGGGAAGGCCGCGGGGTAGGAGACCACGGAGCCGAGATTTCCGGTACCCGCGACCAGAACCACATCTCGCGAGACTGCGTAGTTGATCGCAGCGCGATCCTCACGACTGGTCCGCATCGAGTCGACAAACGACATGTTGACGACCTTTGCCCCGTGATCGACGGCATAGCGCAACGCGTCTGGGAACTTCAGATCCCCGCTGGCGCTGAAGTCGTCAGAGCCCTGGAGGCTGAGCCGGATTGGAAGAATCCTGGCTTTCGGCGCCAGCCCCATCACCCCGGACTGATCTCCATGCCCATGCCCGGCGATCAGGCTCGCCATGCCGGTGCCATGGCCAAGGCTATCGATCCGGCCATCTGTTCCGTCGCCAGTGAGGTCAGCACCGGCGATCACCTGACCAGAGAGATCCTGGTGGTCAGCCAGCACCCCGCTGTCCATCACCGCCACGGTGACGCCGTCGCCCTGACTGACGGGCCAGACATCGGTGTCCGCCTTGTACGCCTTCAACGCCCACTGCTGATCACGGATGTTGTCGGCGACGGCCGGCCCTGCGGCCAATCCCCAGACCAACGCTCCGACGGCGAGGACGGCCATCCCCCGCACCGGCCGACTGCTCGCCATACCCGGTTCTCCACTCCCTCGAAGTCAGCTGCTCATTCCACCACGTCGGGGTTGACGGTCCCGTCGGTCTCCCACGTTTCCTCGTCCTCCACCAGGTAGTCGGCACGCTTACCCTCGCGACGCTTCTTCCGGCGCAGGTTCTGCCCGTTGCCCGGCAGACACTCCATGCCCTCTTCCGGCCCCTTGCCGCCGGATTCGAGCGGCAGCCGCCCCCGCGCGCCCAGGCCCGATCCACCCTCCGTGAACGGCTTGCGAGAGCCACCTGGCGACCGTCCCACCAACTCGGCCTCGTCCCGCTCTCCGACGACACCACCGCCGACTCGACGGCCCGCGCCCGACCCTCCGGCGCGCCGAGACCCGCCCACCAACCGCCCTGCGGCTCCCTCCCCCTCGCCGGTGAACACCGACTCTCCTGCACCGGCGGCCGCCGGGCTGCCGTTGCCGCGTCGCCCGACGGCAAACGCACCGGGATCCTCCTCCCCGGGGAAGCCGGCACCACCGCTCTTGCCGCGTGCGGACGTGGAGTAGGCAACGGCACCGCCGGGCCCGAACGGCAGCACACCACTGCCGGTCCCACCACCGATGCCCGCCGTCCCACCGACCAGGCCCACTCCGCCGCCCTGTGACGACGGCGCCCGAAGCGCGGCAGCGTCCAGCCCCGTCCCACTCCCCGTCAGAGCCGGCTGCACACTCGGCACGGACGGCTGGGCGACCGCCGGCCGGACCGCGGCATCCGTCGGCGCCCCTGCTCCGACAGCAACCGACTGCGGAGGCTTCGGGGTCGGCTTCGCGATGCCACCCCTGATCCCGGCGTCCGTCGTGGCACCGACCGCAGTTGTCGACCGTGGAGCGGTCACCGGGCCCGACACGGGCTCCGCCATGGAGCGGGGGACCACACGGGCGGCGTCCGGTGCACTGGCGAAACCGCCGATGGCGCCGAGCCCGCTGCCCATGACGAAGGCACTCAGGGCGGCCGACGCTGTGGGGTCGGGTGGTTGGACGTCAGGGTCATCAATGACGAATCTGGCTGGCGGCTTCAACACCGGCGTCGCCGTCCGGTACTTGTTCGCCAGCGTCTGCATCACCGCGACCGCCGCGGCCTTGCGCTGGTCCTTGATCGGGATCTGCGTGCTGTCGTCCTGGATCCCGACGGCGTTCTGCGCGGTGTCGGAGATCGCGTTGCCGAGCTTGTCCCAGAAGTCGGGCTCCTCGGGCATGTCGTGCTTGGCCTGGTCGATCGCCTCGGACATCATCTGCAGCGTGTTGGCGGCGTCGTTCGCGTACGCCGCCGTGTTGTTGACGCTGTTCGCGAGCGTGGTCATCTTCTCGTAGAACGCGTTGCTGGTGTTCCCCTCCCAGGTGGAGGTCGCGTCGCCGGAGGCGCTGCCCAGGGCGGTGCGGATCTGCTTGAGGGTGTCGGCGGCCCGGCGCCAGGGGTCGCTCGCGGACATCACGTCACCCGAGTTCATGCTCTCGACCATCGTGCGCAGCTCGCCATGGCTGTAGGTGGTGAAGTCGGTGATGTCGGAACTCATGCTCGAACGCCCCCCGTTCCGCTCGCGAACCCTGCCGTCCCTGCCAGCCGTGCCAGTCCTGCCGTCTGACGCCTCACCACGTCGGCTGCACCACCGCTCCGCCGCCGGTGTCCCCGTCACCATCCGCACCTGTACCCGTACCCGGCCCTGGCGTCGGGCGCGCCGTGTTCCCCTTGCCCGCCCCGCCCGGGACGCCGCCCCCGGGGCCGACCGCGCCGGGCACCGCACCCGGCACCGCCGCCGTCCGCGTCCCGTCAGCAGCCGTCGCGGGTACGGCCTCCACGGGGTTCCCCGCCCGGTCGACGGCGGCGTTCCGCGCGGCGGCGCGCCCCGCGAGGGCGCCCGCCGCGGTACCGGCCGCGGCCGCGCCGTACGTGGTCGGTGAGCCGCCGACGGACGGGCCAGGGGTACCCACCGACCAGCCGTCAGCGCCGACCTTGAGCCGCTGGGCGGTCCGGTGCTCCTGCTCCTCGTAGTTGGTGGCCGTCAGGTCGGCCTTCTGCTGGGCCTCGTCGATCGCCTCGTGCAGGGCGGTGAGGACGTCGCGCAGACCGTCGCGCATCAGGTCGTACTGGTCGTGCAGGGCGACGGCCTCCGCGAACGGGCCGAACGAGCCGCGCCCGACGCCGGTTCTGGCATGCGTGGTGGGGCCGTCCGCGCTGGTCTGGAACTCCGCCAGCAGGCCGCGGACCTGGCCCGCGAAGGCCCGCAGGTTGTCCACCTCGACCCGGTAGCCCGCCCCCGCTCCGCCCGACGAACCCGATCCGCTGCGCCCCTTGTCGGCCACGGCCCGTGCCTCCCCCGTCGTGTCACCCAGCTCTGGTCCGACCCAGCTTGCCAAGTATTCAACTCAACTCCAATCCCCCTGTCCAACACCGGCCGTCCCACCAGCGTCGCTGTCCGCGACCACCCCGACCGATCCGACCGCCGCGACCGACCCGGGGGCGCCCAGCGCCCCGAGCGCCCGGCGACAGAGCGAGTCGGCCCGGCGGGTGGTCTCCGGCAGGCGGTAGCGGGGGGTCAGCGCCAGCACGCAGTCGACCGCCTCGGACGGCCCGATCCGGTGACCGACCGACACGAAGACCGGCTTCACCCCCGCGCGGGTGCGCAGGGCGCGACCCACCTCCTCTTCGCTCTGCTCGTCCAACAGCGGTGTCCACGCGCCGCGTTCGGGACCGGGGGGCTGACAGGTGAAGGTGAAGGGGGTCTTCGCGACGCCCAGCGTCCGCAGGCCGGTCAGTACGCCCAGGTGGCTGGCCAGGCCCAGCCGGCGCGGGTGGGCGAGACCGTAGCCGTCGCAGACCACCAGGTCGGGCCGGCGGCTCAGACCTGCCAGCGCGTCGACCACGGCGGGGACTTCACGGAAGGCCAGCAGTCCGGGCACGTAGGGGAAGGCGATCCGGCCGACCGCGGTGGACTCCTCGACGACCTCCAGGGTGCCCAGGTCGAGCAGCACGGCCGCCGCCGCGACGGTGTCCCGTTCGTCGTCGTACGCCACGTCGACGCCCGCCACCAGGGAGCCGGGGGCGAGGGCCGGCCCGTGCGGCTCGACCCGTGGGCGCAGACGCAGTTGCTCGGCCAGCGCCTCCTGTTCGGTGCGCGGCCAGCTCGCCAGGTCGACCGGCGCGATCCAGGACGGGCCGGCGGGACGGGCGTCGGGACGGAACGGCGCGGTCATGGATCCCCCAGAACGGTCGGTGCGGGTGCGAGGGCCACGCTAGCGGGGGCGGGCGCACGCCCGCCCCCTCGCCCGCACCCCGCGCCCCACACGCCGTCAGGGCGTCGCGACTGCCACCGTCTTGGCCGCCTTGTCGTGGATGCACTGGCGGAACGGCTTGTCGAAGACGCCGAACATGCCGTCGACCACCCACCACAGCCCGCAGCAGAGCACCGCCGGCAGCGTGTAGACGGCCGCACGGGTCCAGGCGGCGTTCGCGGTCGGAGGGCTGCCGTCGACGAGCATGGCGACCCGGACGTGCATGACCTTCTTGCCCACGGTCTGGCCGTCCCGCGAGAGCATGACGCCCTCGTAGATCAGGTAGAGGCCGTAGTAGAGCCAGACGCCGCCGGTCCAGCCGTCCCGGCTGCCGAAGCCGGTGAAGGGCAGGACCAGCAGGAACGCGACCACCTGGATGATCACGTAGTCGATGAACCGGGCCGTGATCCGGTGCGGCCAGCTGCCGATCGGGGGCATCCCGACCAGCGGGCCCGCGGCCGGAGTGCCGTAGGGGCTACCGGACGAGCCGTCGGACGGGCCGGGCGGCGGCGGAGCGCCGTAGGGCTGGCCGCCCCCGAAGGGGCTGCCGCCGTACGGCGGTGCGCCGTTGGCGGGCCCCTCGTAGGGCGACTCGGCGGCGGGCGGCGGGGCCGGTGGCGTGTCCGAGGGCGGACCCGACTGCGGCGGCTGCTTGTCGAAGGAGGGCTTGCCACCCCCCTCCGGCTCAGGACTTGAGGGGTCGTAGGTGCTCATATGGAGAGTAGATCACTGCAAATACTACGATTCAGGTATATCTGGTCCGTTTTGTCGCTGTTCTGGGCATAGGTGAGGGCGGCTCAGCCCTCGATCACCCGGGTCCCGGCGGCCCGGTCCGGCCAGCCGCGGCGCTGGCGTCGGTCGACCAGGACGGCCAGCGGGCCCAGCACGGTCAGCGGCGTCACCCGTCTGACCAGCCAGCGCAGGAGGGACCGGCCCAGGGTCGGCGGGCGCCGGCCGTCGAGCCGCACCACGCGCAGGCCGGCCAGGCGCTTGCCGAGGGTCCGGCCGGTGCGGGCGGTCGGCAGCACCTCGTAGAGGAAGCCGGCCAGCAGGACCACGCCGAGCAGCAGGGCCAGCCGGCCGAACACCACGCCGTCGACCAGCCAGACCTGTTCCTCGCGGCCGGTCAGCCGGCTCGCCGTGCGGGCCAGGTCCAGCCGGTGCTGCACGTGGGCGACGGTGTCGGGCGTCAGCGGGATCGCCACCGCCGCGGCCACGGCGACCAGCACCGCGCTGTCCAGCATCCGGGCCATCAGCCGCCGCCCGAGCCGGGCCGTGGGCACCGCCTTGACCGGGGCCGGCGCCGGCGCCGGCGCCTTCACCGACAGCGGGGGCGCGGCCTTCACGGCGGCCTTCACGGGGGCCTTCACGGCGGCCTTCACCGGGGTCGGCGAAGCGGTCGGGCGCCGCCCCCCGGCCGGCTGCGCGGACCCGGAAGTCGCCGGAGCCGACGTCCGGGGCTCGGGTGCCACCGCGGGACGCGCCCTCCGACGAGCGGCCTGGGGCTCCTCGACCGGTTCGGCCACCTCGACCGACCGCGGCGCCGGAGCCTGGACCACCGCCGCGACCGCCACCGCCTCCGGCTCAGCGCCGTCCACCACGGGCTCCACGGCCGGCTCCGCCACCACGGGCTCCACCACGGGCTCCACCACCGGCTCCGCCGCCACCGCCGCGTCGGCGAGTCCCCAGGAGACCCAGCGCGGCGCGTTCCCGGTCTCCAGCAGCCCGCGCTGCGCCTGCGGGTCCGCCTGCCAGCCGGACGGCACGGCGAGCGGCTCGCTCTCCTGCGCCGCCATCGTGAAGACCGCGCCGGCCGACGTCTGGTCCAGGAAGACCGGTCCCGTCTCGGACTCGGGCGCCGTCACCCCCGCCTGCGGCACCTCGGACACCACCGCACCCGGCCCGCCGGTCGCCGGCATCGCCGGCATCGCCGGCGGCGGGATGTACCGCGCGTTCGGCCGCACCGCGGGCCGGGCGGCGAAGGCGGGCGCGGCCAGCACCTCGCCCCCGGCGGGCGCCGGGCGGCTGGTCCCGGGCACCCAGGTGCCGCCGTTCCAGTAGCGGACGAAGCCCGGTACCGACGGGTCCGGGTAGTAACCGGGCGCGGGCACCGCGGCGGTGTCCAGCTCGACGGCCAACGGCTGCTCCGACATGCAGATCCACTCTCCTGAGGGCCTCCGGCGCAGTACACGCCACGTCGCCGGGCAGTCACAAAGGGTAGTACCTCCTCGCCCGTCCCGGCGGAAATCTTCCGAATACCGGGACAGCCGGGCCCCGCAGGCGCTTTGCTGTCCCCCGACAGCGGGCCCGCAGCCCGCCCACCGCCCGCCCACAGCCAGGCCGGCAGCGGGCCCCACGGCTGCCCCCGCGCCCCCTGCACCCCCGCTCGACACCGGCGCGCGTGCCCCACGGCGCGCCCCGCGTCAGCCGCGCACCACCTTTCACCGCGAACGTGTGTAAGAGCTGGCCCTCGGCACGCTCTCCTCCCACGACAGGGCCTCCCCGAGGCCCGCGCCGACCGAGAGGACGCCGACCATGAACCGCCGACTGGGCGTGGTGGAGCACGAGCTCGAACTGAACCTGGTGCTCTCCCCCGAACGCAGCGTGCCCGTCCCCGCCCGCCTGTCGTACGGGAGCCACGACCCCTACGCCGTGCACATCACCTTCCACCTGGACACCGGGACCCCGGTGACCTGGGTGTTCTCCCGCGAGCTGCTGGTCGAGGGGACCTTCCGCCCGTGCGGGCAGGGCGACGTGCGGATCTGGCCGGCCCGCTCGCACACCGCCGCGGGCGGCGGCAGCGGCCGCGGCGCCGGCGGCGAGGCGCCGTTCGGGCGGCGCAGCGTGCTCTGCATCGCGCTGACCTCGCCCGCCGGTGACGCGCTGCTGGAGGCGCCGCTGCCGGCGGTCGCCGCCTGGCTGGAGCAGGCGCACCGGCTGGTGCCGCCGGGCAGCGAGCTGAGCGTGCTGGACCTGGAAGGCTCCCTTGCCGACCTGCTCGCCTGACCGCGTCTCCGCGTCTCCGCGTGTCCGCGTGTCCGCCCGTCCGCGTGTCCGCCCGTCCGCCCGTCCGCGTCAGCGCGCCGCGGGGGTGCGCTGACGTTCCGGGGCACCGGCGGCCGCCGCCGTCGCCATGGCGCCGAGGATCCCGCGCTGCCCGGGCAGCGGGACCAGCGGCTGTCCGGCCGCCCGGCGCCGGGAGCCGACCCGCACCGCCGCGACGACCAGGAAGCAGATCCCGATCCACGGGTACATCCCCGCCGGCAGCTGCTTGAGCAGGCCCATCTGCAGGTTGGTGATGCCCTTGTGCGGCACCAGCCACATCGAGAAGGAGCAGAAGCCGACGACCGTCAGCCAGAGCACGACCCGCCAGCGGCGGTGGCGCACCTCGGCCGGCCGCGAGCGTTCGTGGGACGCCTCGGCGGCCAGCAGCACCACGATCGGCACGCACCACACCCAGTGGTGGGTCCAGCTGATCGGCGAGATCAGCAGCGCGGTGACGGCCGCGCAGCAGACGCCCCAGGCCTCGGACCGCGGCAGCCAGGGGGCGCTGCGGTAGGTCAGGGTGGCGACGGCGAGGCCGCCGACCGCGATGGCGGCGGCCGCCAGGGTGGCGGCGCTGCCGGGGTCGGCCAGGTGCAGGAACCGGGCCGCCACACCGCGCAGCGACTGGTTGTCGACGATCTCGGTCTTGCCGACCCGGGAGGAGTCGTAGAGGTACTTGGTCCAGAAGCCCCAGGTGGCGTCGGGCAGCACCAGGGTGCCGATGGCGAAGGTGGCCAGGAAGGTGAACCCGGCCGTGAAGGCGGCCCGGATCCGGCCGGTGAGCAGCAGGTAGACCGCGAAGAAGCCGGGGGTGAGCTTCATGCCGGCCGCGATGCCGATGCCGACGCCCTTCCACTTGCGGCTGTCCGGGGTGGTCAGGTCCCAGAGCACCAGGCAGATCAGGATCAGGTTGATCTGCCCGTAGCGCAGCGTGGTGAAGACCGGCTCCAGCCAGACCCCCAGGCCGGCCACCAGCACCACGCCGACCGGCCGCAGCTCCCGCCGCGGCCAGCCGGCCAGCCGGAAGGCGAAGAGCGCGGTGAGGCCGAGCAGGGCGATGTTGCCGATCGTGATGGCCACCCGCAGGAAGCCGACCGGGAACCAGGTGGTCGGCACGAAGAGCATCGCGGCGAAGGGCGGGTAGGTGGCGGGCAGGTTCCACTGCGTCACCCGCAGGGCGTACAGGTCGTGCCCGCCGGCGACGGCGGCGCCCTCGGCCCGGTAGACGATCATGTCGACCATCGAGGTGCCGATGAAGTGCCGCACGACCGCGTAGCAGAGCAGCGAGACGCCGGCGACCAGCGAGGCCTTCCGCAGCTCCCTCCGCGGCGCCGCACGCAGCGCCTCGCGCACCGCGCGTACCGGCGCCGTGGCACGCCGCGACCAGGCCGGTCCGGCTGGGGTGGCGGGGCCCGGAGCGGCTACCGCCGTCCGCTGGTCCTGTTGCACCGCTGTCACTACGCGCTCCATCCGCCGGTCGGTCGACCAGCTCTCGACCATACCGGAGCACTCCCGCGGTGGCCCGGGCACGGCGGGGAACCGGCGTTCGGGTGAACGGGCGGTCGGCGGACGGGCGGACGGGCGGTCGGCGGACGGGCCGGCGTCACAGTGCCCGGTCGCCGTGGGGGGTGCGACCGGGCACTGAGCTGGGGGGACGAGCCGGTCAGCCGGTGTAGGCGCCCAGCGCCCGGGTGAAGTCGAACGGCTGCTGGGCGATGCTGCTGCAGGTGGCGTCCGCGTAGGTCTTGGCGCCGCCGTCGCAGGCCTTGTCCCGGGTGCCGGACCACATGGCCAGCCAGGCCAGGTGCTTGCTCGTCGCGAAGGCGGCCAGCTGCCGGGCGTCGGCGACGGTGAAGACCTCCGAGGAGACGTCGTTGACGCCGATCATCGGGGTGACCGCGGTCCGCGCCCAGGCGTCGGCGTCGCTCAGCGCGAAGACGCTCTTCACCTGGGCCTGGGTGGCGGTGGCCGCGTCGACGGCGTACGTGCCCATCCGGCCGTTCGGGTTGGGTGCCACGCCGTCGCCGAAGTCCATCGCCATGATGTTGACCGCGCCGAGCTGCACGCCGCTGGTCCTGGCGCCGGTGAGCAGGTTGATGCCGTCCTGGGTGAGGCCGGTGGGCAGCGCGGGCAGGGTGAAGGAGACGTTCAGACTGCGACCCTTGGCCGCCGCGGTCCGCTGGAGCTGGACGACGGCCTGGGCCCGGCGGGTGTTGGCGGCGGTGTCGGCGAGCGCGCCGCCCTCCACGTCGAAGTCGATCCGGGTGAGGCCGTAGGCGTCGACGGCCTGCTGGTAGGCGGCCGCCAGGTCGGTGGCCGAGGAGCAGGCGGTGGCCAGTTCGCTGCCGTTGGCGCCGCCGAAGGAGACCCGCACGTCCCCGCCGGCCGCCCGCAGCGCGCCGATCTGGGCGGCGACCTGGTCCGAGGCCAGGTCGCTGACGCCGCCCCACTTGGGCACGCAGCCGCCGCCCGAGACGATGAACGCCAGGGTGAAGGTCTTCACGCCGGTCGCCTTGGCGGTGGCCACCAGGTCGTAGGCCGGGTAGAGGGAGGTGTCGACGTAGGGGGCGAAGCCCGCGCCCCCGCCGGTGGGCGGGCCCGGCGGGACGGTCGGCGTCGGCGTCGGCGTCGGGGCCGGGCTGGGCGTGGCGCTCGCGCTGGGCGAGGCGGTCGCGGTGTGGCTCGGGACGGCGGTGGGCCGGGCGCTGGTCGCCGGGGCCGAGGGCCCCGCGCTGCTGGGCGCGGCGGTCGGGCGGGCGCTGCCGGTGGCGGAGGCGGAGGCGGAGGCCGTGGGCGAGGGCGGCAGGGACGGCCCGGCGCTGGTGGGACGGCCCGAGGGCACCGGGGTCGGGCCGTTGCCGGCCTTGCACGAGACGTTGTTGATCAGGCAGTTGCCGGGCTCGGCCTGGGCCGCCCCGGCGCCCGCCACCACGAAGCCGACGTCCACGCTCCGACCGGGGTCCAGGTGCTTGCTCCAGGACTCCGGCCGGACCGTGACGTGCTGCCCGGCGGCGGTGAAGGTGGCGTTCCAGAGCGAGTCGATCTTCGCGCCGGCCGGCAGGTCGAAGGAGAGCGTCCAGTCGTCGATGGCGCTGCCGGCGGTGTTGCTGACCAGGTACTGGCCGGTGTAGCCGCCGTCCCAGGTGCTGGTGCGGCTGTACAGCGCGCCGACGGAAGCGGCGCTCGCGGAGGAGGCCAGCACCGCCACCCCGCCGGCCACGACGGCCGCGGCGAGCACGCTCGCACCGAGGACGGCTCCCTTGCGGCCGCGCCGCCGGTGGCCCGTACGACGGGCTGAACGGTTCGTCATGGGGCAGGTACCTCCGCGGCTTTGACGGCTGCTCGCACCGATCGCTCGAGCTCGCTCTCCCGGGCGCTGCCGCCCTGGCGCCGCCGACGCTAGCGCCCCGACCGGGCCGTGGAGCCACCGCTCAGGCAGGGGTAGCCGTCCCTTAGGGAGCACTTAAGAAAGATCCGCGCACGGCGGCGCGGCAGCCCCCGCTGCGCCTCGACCCGCTCGGCCCGGCCCGCTCAGCCCCGCACGGCGTTGCGCCGCCCCGGCCGCCCGGCCCGGCCCAGCCGGCGTGCGGGCACCTCGCTGACCTGCCCGGATCCCAGCCGCAGCCGGATCTCGGCGCCCCCCAGCCCGGCCGAGCGGCCCAGCGCCAGGTCGCCGCCGGTGCCCTCGGCGAGCTTGCGCACGATGTCCAGCCCGAGCCCGGTGGACCCCTCACCCCCGTGCCCCTCACCGCGCCGCAGCGCCGCCGAGGGGTCCTCGAAGCCCGGTCCGGCGTCGCCGACCAGCACGATCACGGCGTGCTCGGTGGCCATCACGTCCACCGAGAACGCGGTGCCCATCGCGGTGTGCCGGAAGACGTTGCCGAGCAGCGCGTCGACGGCGGCGGCCAGGTCGCCGCGCTGCACCGGGACGGGCACCGGGACCTCGGCACCGAAGAGCTGCCAGGGCCGGCCCTCGTCCTCGGCCAGCGCGGACCAGAAGCCGACCCGCTCGCGGATCACCTCCGCCGCGTCGCAACCCACCGCGATCGCGGAGCCGCCCGCGGACAGCAGGGCCTCCGGGGTGCGCCGGGCGGAGCGGATGATCTGGTCCACCTCCCGCTCCAGCTGGGCGACCGCGTGCCGGGTCGCGTCGGCGGCGTCCCCGTCGCCCAGCGAGGCCGCGTTGAGCCGCAGCACGGTCAGCGGGGTGCGCAGCCGGTGCGAGAGGTCGGCGGCCAACTCGCGTTCGGCGGCCAGCAGATGCACCACCCGGTCGGCCATCGCGTTGAACGCGGCGGCGGCCTCCTGCAGTTCGGCGGGGCTGCCGTCCACCCGGGGGCCGTCCACCGGGACCCGTACGGCGAGGTTGCCGGCGCCCAACGAGCGGGCGGCGGCGGCCAGTCGGCGGGCCGAGGCGACGATCCGCGCACCCATCCGGTCGGCGACCAGCACGGCGATGGTCACCAGGCCGAGCGCGACCAGCGAGAGCACCAGCCAGGCGGTGCCCACACCGCGGGTGAGGTCGCCGTCGGCCACGAAGACCTCCACCACGGCGACCCGGGTGGTGTCCACGGCGACCGGCTGGAGCCGGGCGAAGCCGCCGGCGACCTGCACGGTGATCAGCCGGCCCTCGCCGCTGGCGGTGGAGATGTCGACGGCGGCGGCCCGGGCCTGGCCGATGGTCTCGCCCTCGACGACCGTGCTGCCGGCCGCCGACGGCAGGTGGACGGCGATCCGGCCCTGCGCGCCGGCGTCGGTGCTGGCCACCGCGCGGGCCAGGTCGTCCTGGTCGGTGGTGATGGCCAGCGCCGGTCCGAGCGCGGCGGCCTGCCGGTCGGCGGCGGTGAACGCCCGGTCGCGGGCGGTCTTCTGGACCATCAGACCGAGCGGGATGAGGAAGGCGAGGGCGACCATCGTGGTGCCGGCCACCGCCGCCTTGACCAGCGCCCAGCGCAGCGACTGTCCGGTCCGGGGCCCGCCCGCGCGCGACGCGGACCGGCTCCCCCCGTGCCCCTCCCCCTGATGCTCCGTCGGTGCGGCGCCCGGCTCCCGGGGGGTGCCGCCCCGACGCCTCACGGCCGCTGCTCCGACCCGGCCGGCGCCGGGGCCTCCAGCCGGACCCCGACCCCGCGCACGGTGTACAGGTACCGCGGGTTGGAGGCCGTCTCACCGAGCTTGCGGCGCAGCCAGGACAGGTGCACGTCGATGGTCTGGTCGCCGCCGTAGGTCTGCCGCCAGACCTCGGCGAGGATCTCCTTGCGCGGCACCACCACGCCGGGCCGGGCGGCCAGGAAGGCCAGCAGGTCGAACTCCCGGCGGGTCAGGTCCAGCGTCCGCCCGTCCAGCACGGCCTCCCGCCGCTGGACGTCTATCGCCAGGCCGCCGACCCTCAACACCGGTGCGGCCGGCGCGAGTCCACCGCCCAGGCGGCGCAGCACGGCGGCCATCCGGGCGCTCAGGTGCTCGCCGGAGAACGGCTTGACGAGGTAGTCGTCGGCGCCGTCGTTGAGCAGCCGGACGATCTCCGCCTCGTCGTCGCGGGCGGTGGAGATGATCACCGGCACGTTGGTGAGCCCGCGGATCATCTTGAGCGCCTCGCTGCCGTCCAGGTCGGGCAGGCCGAGGTCGAGGATCACCAGGTCGCAGCCGACCTGCGCGACCTCGCGCAACGCCTCCAACGCGGTACCCACGCTGCGCACGGCGTGCCCGGACTCGGACAGGTGGCGGATCAGGGCTGAGCGCACGAACGGGTCATCCTCGACCACCAGGACAGTTGCCATGGCCCTGCACGGTACGGCATTGCGGAATTCGGTAAGAAGCTTGTCCGGCTTCGGACGCAGGGCAGGGGTTGCCGAGCAGGTCGGAGCGGGGATGCGGCAGGATGTCGGCGATGCGAAGCGGACTGGTTCAGACAGGCGCCTGGGCGGCCGCCACCGGGGCGGCGGTCCTGCTCTCCTGGCTGGGCGTGAACGCCGTGCTGTCCGACGCCGCGTTCGACCCCCCGCGCACCCTGCCGCTGCCGGTCCCCAGCGCACCGGTCGCAGCCCAGGCCACCCGCTCCCCCACCGTCCCGACGGACGGGGCCACGGCCACCGCCACCCCCACCGCCGGTCCGTCCCTGCCCGCCCCGGCCGATCCGACCACCGCCGACTCCACCTCGGGACCTGCGCCCGTCGCGCAGACCTCCCGGGACACCGCGCCCACCACCGACCCGCCGGCGCCCCGGCCCACCACCGCCTCCCCGCACACCGCCGCCCCCGCGGGGATCCGCCCGACCCCGCCGGCCCCGAGCAGCGCCGCGCCCTCCCGGGCGAGCACGGTGCACAGCTACCTGGTGCCGGGCGGGCGGGTGGCGCTGGACCTGCACCCGCAGAGCGCCGAACTGGTCTCGGCGGCACCGGACGAGGGCTGGCAGATGCAGATCTGGAACGGCGACGAGTGGATGCGGATCGACTTCTCCCGCGAGGGGTCGACCAGTTCGATCTTCGTGACCTGGAACGGCCACGCGCCGGACGTGCAGGAGGTCACCCAGTGACCGGCCGAACGCGGCGGCGCGGCCCCGGGTCGGACGGGACCCGGGGCCGCGCGCGGCGGTGGTGACGGCCGGTGGCCGCCGACCGCTACAGGTTCCCGCGGCGCTCCTGCTCGCGCTCGATCGCCTCGAAGAGCGCCTTGAAGTTGCCCTTGCCGAAGCCCATCGAGCCGTGCCGCTCGATCATCTCGAAGAAGACCGTGGGCCTGTCCTGCACCGGCTTGGTGAAGATCTGCAGCAGGTAGCCGTCCTCGTCGCGGTCGGCCAGGATCTTCAGCTCGCGCAGTTCCTCGAGGGGCACCCGGGTGTCGCCCACCCAGTCGCCGAGCGTGTCGTAGTAGCTGTCCGGGGTGTCCAGGAACTCCACGCCCGCCGCGCGCATCTGGCGGACCGTGCGGACGATGTCGTTGGTGGCCAGCGCGATGTGCTGCACGCCGGGGCCGCCGTAGAACTCCAGGTACTCGTCGATCTGCGACTTCTTCTTGGCGATGGCCGGCTCGTTGAGCGGGAACTTCACCTTGCGGGTGCCGTCGGCGACCACCTTGGACATCAGCGCCGAGTACTCGGTGGCGATGTCGTCGCCGACGAACTCCTTCATGTTGGTGAAGCCCATCACCCGGTTGTAGAACGCCACCCACTCGTTCATCTTGCCGAGCTCGACGTTGCCCACGCAGTGGTCGATGGCCTGGAAGTTGCGGCTCTTGGGCGCCTCGACCAGCGGCTCGCGGGCCACGTAGCCCGGCAGGTACGGGCCGGCGTAGCGGGAGCGGTCGACCAGGGTGTGCCGGGTCTCGCCGTAGGTGGCGATCGCGGCCAGCGCCACGGTGCCGTGCTCGTCGGTCACCTCGTGCGGCTCCAGCAGCCCGGTCGCGCCGTGCTCGACGGCGTAGGCGTAGGCGGCGTAGACGTCCGGGACCTCGATGGCGAGGTCGACCACGCCGTCGCCGTGCTCGGCCACGTGCCGGTCCAGGAACTTCCCGCGCTCGGTGCTCGCCTTCACCACCGAGGTGAGGACGAAGCGCGCGCCGCCCGACTCCAGGACGTAGCTGGCGGTCTCGCGCGATCCGGTCTCCGGGCCGCGGTAGGCCGTCAGGCGCATGCCGAAGGCCGTGGAGTAGTAGTGGGCCGCCTGCTTGGCGTTGCCCACCGCGAACTCGACCGCGTCCATGCCGCGCACCGGGAAGGGGTCGGCCTGCCCCGGGTGCGCGGGGACGGTCTCAGCGGCGATATCGGTCATGACGGCCTCCCTGTAGGGCGTAGGACCTCGACGCGCCCCGAGGGTGTGGGGCGGGACACCCCGTGGATCGGTGTGGGGCCCTGCCCACGGGGTCGCAGGGGGAGCGTGGCCCCGATCACAGCGTTGCGCAACCGTTCCCGGTCCGCCTGGTCAAGCTGTGCCGTCCGGCCGGAGAATACGGGTGGCGGCTGTACAGACTGCCCAGTGGACCCCGGACGAGTGAGGCCCCTTCATGACTGCCCCGATCGACGCCCTGGACGGCCGGCTGATCGCGCTGCTGAGCGCCGAGCCGCGGATCGGGGTGCTGGAGTGCTCGCGCCGGCTGCAGGTGGCCCGTGGCACGGTGCAGGCCCGCCTGGACCGGCTGCAGGCGCGCGGCGTGGTGGCCGGCTACGGGCCGCAGGTGGAGCCGGCCGCGCTGGGCTATCCGGTGACGGCCTTCGCCACGCTGGAGATCTCCCAGGGCCAGGGCGCCGACGTGCGGGCCCACCTGGCCTCGGTGCCCGAGGTGCTGGAGCTGCACACCATCACCGGGCAGGGGGACATGCTCTGCCGGATCGTGGCGCGTTCCAACGCCGACCTGCAGCGGGTGATCGACCGGGTGATCGGCTTCGAGGGCATCGTGCGGGCCTCCACCGCGATCGCGCTGGAGAACCCGGTCCGCTACCGGGTGCTGCCGCTGGTCGAGCAGGCCGCCGCCGAGGGGTCGGCGCCCGCCTGAGGGCCAGTGCGGCGGGGCTCAGCAGCTGGGGACGGTGCCGCCCCCGCCGTTGAGCGCGGTGAGCGCGCCGAGCGCGTCCGCCAGCGTCGCCACCGGCACCAGGCGCAGCCCCGCCGGGGTGTTCACCTGCGCCTCCGAGCACTCCGCGCGCGGCAGCAGGAAGACGGTGGCCCCGGCCTGCGCCGCGCCGTGGGTCTTCAGTGCCACCCCGCCGACCACGCCGACGGTCCCGTCGTCCGAGATGGTGCCGGTGCCGGCGATGTCGCGCCCGCCGGTCAGGTCGCCGCCGTGGCCGTCGCCGACCAGCTTGTCGATGATCCCCAGGCTGATCATCTGGCCGCCGCTGGGCCCGCCGATGTCCCCCAGGTCGATGCTGACCTTGACCTGGTCGGGCGACAGGTGCAGGTAGTTCAGCGCCGCCGTGGTGGCGCTGTCCTGTGCCTGGGTCATCTCCCGGCTGGTCTCCTGGTTGGCCTTCTCGGGGTTGCCCTGCGGGTAGACCGCCTCCCGCGGCAGGATCGCCACCTTCGGGTCCACCCAGCCCGCGAGCGCGTCGGTGAAGCTGAGCGACTGGTTCGGCAGGGAGGCCGAGATGGTGGTGACCCGCAGCGCGCCCGTGGTCGGCCGCACCGCCGCGCCGGTGATGGTGATCACCTGGTGGTCCTCGTAGCTGCCCAGGACGTCGGCGGTCCTGCCCGGCTCGGTCTTGGTGAACGGCAGCGGCGCCAGGAACGCGACCCCCACCAGTGCGGCCACCACGGTGGCGCAGAGCGCCAGGGCCCGGCGCCGCACGGTCAGGACGGCGGCGAGCCGCGCGGCGGCGGAGGGGCGGTCGTCGGCGGGCGGCTCGACGGCGGCGGACGGCTTCGGGTCGACTGGCACAGAGGCATCCAAACACACCGGGCACCCGGCCAGCCCCGCCGGCCGGACCCGGGCGCCGGCTCAGCGCAGCGCGTCCGCCACCTCGGTGGCCGCCTCCACCACCCGCGGACCGACCCGTTCGGGCACCAGTCCGTTGAGCATCACCACGCCGACGCTGCCCTCGATGCCGCTCAGCCCCACCAGGGCCGCGGCCGCGCCGCTGGCGCCGGACTGCTCCTCCGCCCGGGTGATCACGAACCCCTGCTCGGGCCGGCGCTGGCCGGGGAAGTTGCGCGCCTCCAGGATCGCCCGGCCGGCCGC
The DNA here is from genome assembly GCF_039528135.1 of Kitasatospora nipponensis. Classification (NCBI taxonomy): domain Bacteria; kingdom Bacillati; phylum Actinomycetota; class Actinomycetes; order Kitasatosporales; family Streptomycetaceae; genus Kitasatospora; species Kitasatospora nipponensis. The sequence continues at coordinate 26,074 of NZ_BAAALF010000061.1, forward strand.
GCTCTCGTCCAGCGGGTGGCGCAGGCCGGTGCGGTAGGCCACGTGGAAGTCGGTCCAGCTCGGCTCGACGACGGCCACCGCCAGCGCCTCGGTGCCGTCCACCAGGGTCAGGTGCGCGGTGGCGCCCAGGTCCTCGGCCAGGCTGCGCAGCGCCGGCAGCGCGGCCTCGCGCAGCAGCGGGTGGACCCGGTGGGCCAGGCGCAGCACGCCCAGGCCCACCCGGGCCCGGCCGCCGATGTCGCGCCGGACCAGGCCGTGCTGCTCCAGGGTGGCCAGCAGGCGGTAGACGACGGTGCGGTTGACCGCGAGCCGGGCGGCGAGCTCGGTCACGGTCAGTCCGCGCTCGGAGTCGGCCAGCAGCTTGAGGACCCGAACTCCGCGGTCAAGGGTCTGGGAAGTCTCGGCAGTCACGACACGCATTCCTTTCCGCGGTGGTCGTCGGCACCGGCGATGCGGTCGGTACCGGGACGGAGGTGTCGCGCGCAGGGGTGGTGGACGCGGGGGCGGACCGGCTGCGTCGTCATTGGCACACGCGGTCCTGCGGCGCCCGGGTCGGAGGTTGTGCCTTCAACAGAGCGTGGGGGAAAAGTAGTAACTGTTGGGCCGCTGCGGAAGTGCTTGTCCAAAATTCGGTCATGATCGATATATTTGATTCGGACTTATCCGGGCAATACCCACGATTCGACGGACCTTGAGCCGCCCTGGAGGGCCACCGGGTCCGGTACCCGGACAGACACGCTCCGTCCCGGACCCTCACCGGCCACTCCCGGAACACGCTCAGCGGTCACCCAGGGGTCACCCAGACGGCTCCCAGGGACCCGTGATCCGGGCCCGGGTCCAACCCCGGTCAGGAGCCCGGATCAGCGGCGCGGGATCGGCCCGGGATCGGCCCGGGGTCGGCCCGGGATCGGCCCGGGATCGGCCCCGGAGAGGCCCTAGTGGGCCCACTCCTTCACCTTGGCGATCCGGGCCTTCAGCTGGTTGACCGTCGCCTGCGCGGTGAGCGGCCCACCGCACTGGCGGCGCAGCTCGTTGTGGATGGTGCCGTGCGGCTGGTTGGTGCGGTGGTGCCAGGCGGCGACCAGCCCGTTCAGCTCCTTGCGCAGCTCGCGCAGCTCCTGGTGGGTCACCACCGGGCGTTGCTCGGCCGGCAGCTCCAGCAGGTCGGCCTCCTCGGCCGGTTTGGAGCGCGAGCGCTGGATCTGCCGGTGCTGGCGCTTCTGCAGCAGCATGTGCACCTGGTCCGGCTCCAGCAGGCCCGGGATGCCGAGGTACTCCTCCTCCTCCTCGCTGCCCGGGTGCGCCTGCATGCCGAATTCCATGGCGTTGTAGAGCACCCGGTCGAAGACCGCGTCCGAGCCGAGCGCCTCGTAGGAGAGCTCCTCGCCGCCGGCGCCGTCCGGGCCGTCGTTGGCCCGCTCGGCCTCGGCGAGCAGCCGGTCCTCCTCGTCGAAGAGGCCGTCGCCCTCCTTCTTGGGCCGGTCCAGCACGTGGTCGCGCTGCAGCTCCATCTCGTTGGCGAAGCCGAGCAGCATCGGCACCGAGGGCAGGAAGACCGAGGCGGTCTCGCCGCGCTTGCGGGCCCGCACGAAGCGGCCCACCGCCTGGGCGAAGAAGAGCGGGGTGGAGATCGAGGTGGCGTAGACCCCGACGGCCAGGCGCGGCACGTCGACGCCCTCGGAGACCATCCGGACCGCGACCATCCAGCGGTCGTCGCCGTCCGAGAAGTCGGAGATCCGCTGGGACGCCTCGGCCTCGTCGGAGAGCACCAGGACCGCGCCCTTGCCGGTGATCTCGCGGATCATCTTGGCGTAGGCGCGCGCCGCGTTCTGGTCGGTGGCGATCACCAGGCCGCCGGCGTCCGGGATCGCCTTGCGCACCTCGGTGAGCCGCTTGTCGGCGGCCCGCAGCACGTTGGGGATCCACTCGCCCTGCGGGGCCAGCGCGGTGCGCCAGGCCTGGGCGATCAGGTCCTTGGTCATCGGCTCGCCGAGCCGGGCCTCCAGCTCGTCGCCCGACTTGGTGCGCCAGCGCATGTTGCCGCTGTAGGAGAGGAAGATCACCGGGCGCACCACGTGGTCCGCGAGCGCGTGCCCGTAGCCGTAGGTGTAGTCGGCCACCGACTTGCGCAGCCCGTCGGTGTCCTGCGCGTACTGGACGAAGGGGATCGGGTTGGTGTCCGAGCGGAACGGCGTGCCGGTCAGCGCGAGCCGGCGGGCGGCCGGTTCGAAGGCCTCGAAGCAGGCCTCGCCCCAGGACTTCGAGTCCCCGGCGTGGTGGATCTCGTCCATGATCACCAGGGTCTTGCGGGCCTCGGTGCGGTTGCGGTGCAGCATCGGGTTGACGCCCACGCCCGCGTAGGTGACCACGATGCCGTGGTACTCCTTCGACAGCGGACCCGAGGAGTACGCCGGGTCCAGCCGGATCCCTATCCGCGCCGCCGCCTCGGCCCACTGCTTCTTCAGGTGCTCGGTGGGGGCGACGACGGTGATCTGCTGCACCAGGTGGTTGTGCAGCAGGTAGGAGGCCAGGGTGAGCGCGAAGGTGGTCTTGCCTGCGCCCGGGGTCGCGACCGCCAGGAAGTCCCGCGGCTGCTTCTCGATGTACGTGTCCAGCGCACCCTGCTGCCAGGCACGCAGCTTCCCGGCGGTGCCCCAGGGGGCCCGGCCGGGGAAGGCCGGCGACAGGTGGTGCGACCCGGGCGCACCGGCGGCCTGACGGACCGGCGCGTGCACCTCGGTGGCATCGGAGAACAACGGCGACATGGCGGAAGCGGCTGGCGTACTCACGGTCTCCGAGGGGGATCGTCGCAGGTCAGGGCGGTGGTATCGGCCCAGCCCACGGAAGGGAGGCGATCGGACAACCCGCCTAGCCTACCGGGCCCCACCCCTCGACACGCCTCGACACAGGGGCTACCGGCCACCGTCACACCGCAAGGAGACGTGACCTGGATCACCCGTCCGCCGCCCCCGAAGCGGGTAATCGCCGGCCCGGTGCGCACTCTCCTCCCCTGTCAGCAGCGCCGACCCCCAGGAGCCACCACCGTGCCGCACACCGCCGTCGAGCAGACCGTCCGGGCCCGTCTGATCCTCTCCGCGCACTGCTCCAGCGAACTGTTCGTGACCCTGCGCTACCGGGCGGTGGACCCGCTGGCCGTGCGGATGCTCTTCCCGGCCGCCTACTCGCTCGACGAGCCGCTGGAGCCCTGCGAGGGAGCCGAGGTGGTCTGGGTCTTCGCCCGCCGGCTGCTGGCGCAGGGCCTGGAGCTGCCGACGGGCCTGGGCGACGTCCGGATCCGGCCCTCGCGCGGCGCCTACACCCTGGTGGAGCTGCGCGCGCCCGAGGGCGTCGCGCTGCTCCGCTTCGAGGCGGCCGACCTGCACCGCTTCCTGTGGCACAGCCACCGCCTGGTGCCCGCCGGCCAGGAGGGGCGCCACCTGGACCCGGACCGGGCGCTGGCCGAGCTGCTGGGCTGAGCGGTGCGCCGCTCAGCCCGACAGCCGCCGCATCAGCCGCACCCCCTGGCTGGGCGTCAGGTGCGGCAGGTAGGCCTTGCCGATCGCCCGGGTGATGCTGGGCAGCGCCGCCGGGTCGGGGTAGAGCATGTACATCGGCCGGTACTCGGGCTGGAACTTCGCCTTGAACGCCAGCAGCGAGCGGAACCCGTACACCGGCTCCAGGCTGCGGCCCATCCAGTCCAGCATCCGCTGCAGGGCGGTGGGCGGCTCGCCCCGGTCGGCGCGGGCCAGCGGGGCGCCGGACAGGCTCAGGAAGTCGGCGCCCTCCTCCTTGAAGCCGAGCGCGGCGGAGGCGATCAGGAACTCCGTCACCCCGCGGAAGCCCTCCGAGCGGCGGCGCATGAAGTCCAGCGTCCAGCCGACCGGACGGCCCTCGCGGTAGACCGGCATCCAGCTGGTCAGCCCGTGCACGGTGCGGTCGCCGTCGATGGCGACCAGCACCCGCACCGCCGGGTCGGCGAGCTCGTCCAGGCCGCCCAGCGTGAAGCCCATCTCCGGCAGGCCCTTGTCGGACACCCACTCCTCGGAGATCGACCGGATCTGGTCGCGGATCTGCGGCGGCGCGCTCTGCCAGGTCCACCACTCGGCGGTGATGCCCTGCTTGCCGGCCTTGTTCAGCGAGGTCCTGATGTCCTGCCACTTCTTGCCGGTGAAGGCCAGGTCGGGCAGCGGCACCACGGTGTCCTCGGCCACCTGCAGCGAGCGCCAGCCGAGTTCCTCGCCCTGCGCCAGGGTCTGCGGCGTGACGCTGTAGAAGCAGGGCGTCCAGCCGCGCGCGTCGCAGTACCGGGCGAACCCGGCCACCGCCCGGCGACGCGCCGCCGGCTCGCCGAACGGGTCGCCGGTGGTCAGCGCGACGGTGGCGATCACCCGGTAGGGGACGGCCGCCTCGCCCGCCTCGTCGAACCAGTAGTGGTTGCCGTCCCAGGTGGAGATGAAGGAGAGCGTGGAACCGCCGTGCCGGGTCAACAGGTCGCGGGCGCGGGCCGCGTCCGCCGCGTCGACGTGCACCCACGGGCGGCGGAAGGCCAGCAGCAGGGCGACCAGCGCCACCGCCCAGAAGAGCAGCCCGCAGTAGGTCTCCACCGCCTGCGAGGTCCCGCCGACCGGCACCGGGGAGCTCAGCACGAGGTCGGCGTAGGCCGGCGGCAGGAACTCCGCCGGCAGCCCCCTGGCCAGCGCCGCGAGGGTGGCCTGCGAGGCGTACTGGTCGCGGACCAGCCAGCCGATCCCGACGTACGCCGTGCAGGTGGCCACGAAGGTGGCGCCGATCACCGCCGTCAGCCGGGCCAGGTCGCGGGCCGGCAGCCGCAGGTCGAAGCGCCGGCGGGTGGTCAGCAGCAGGGCCAGCACCAGGAACGGCAGCAGCAGCGCCTCCCCCACCAGCTGCCAGACCACGGTGGTGCCGCCCAGGTCGGCCGCCTGGTCGAGCAGCAGGTCCAGCAGCCAGCCCAGCAGGGCTATCCAGATCGCCTGCACGATGACGGTCAGCCACCAGGCCAGCCGCAGCCCGCGGCGCAGGCCCTCGGCCAGCACCAGCAGCAGCACCGGGACCAGCGCGGCCATCAGCCGCCCCGGGGAGTCGAAGAAGTGCAGCGCGGCCTTCAGGTGGGCGCAGTCGTCGGCGGACACCGAGCAGGAGTACTCGATGTCCTCGGCCGTCGGCGGACGCGAGAAGTAGAGCTCGCTGAAGGTGTTGAACGGGCCCCGGGCGGTCTCGTAGAGCGAGGCGACCAGCGGGCCCAGCGCCGAGGCGACCACGCACAGGGCGACCAGCACCCGGCTCTCGGTGTGCGAGGAGCGGCGCGGGCGGCGCAGCCGTTCGGGGGTCATCAGCAGGCCCGCCAGCAGCCCGAAGGCCACCCCCGCGACCCGCTGCACGGACTGCAGGTGGCCGACGTAGAGCATCATCACCAGCGGCACCAGGACCACCAGCAGCTGCAGCCGCCGGCGCCAGAGCGCCACCAGCCGAAAGCTCAGCGCCGCCGCCACGCTGCACATCCCCACCAGCGGCCCGGCCCCGATCTGGCTGTCCAGGCCCTCGGTCCAGTCCTCGCCCACCGCGATGCCCAGCCGCACCAGGCCCACGCCCGCCAGGGTGCCGAACACCTGCCCGCCGACCAGCAGCACGGCGGTGCGCAGCGGGCCGAACCGGCGCTCGGCCGGCGGGCCGATGACCAGCCAGAGCAGGGACGTGGCCAGGTACACGCCGATCCCCGAGCACCAGAGCAGCGAGCTGAAGGGGGACCACCAGTGCCCGGCGGAGAGCGTCGGAACGCCCACCCCGACCTGTCGCAGCAGCTGCTGCGAGGGCCCCGCGCCCAGGCTCGCGGTGGCCGCGCCGACGACCCAGAGCAGCACGACGAAGGTGAGCGTCAGCGGGGCACGGGCCGCGGCCCCGCCGAGCGCCGTCGCCACGGCCACCGGGCGGCGCCACCGGCCGACCGCTCCGGGGCTGCTCGGGACCTGCTGCGACTCGCCGGTCGGCAGGGGCGCCGTCACCGGACCAGCCCCATCCGCTGCGCCATCCAGGGCAGCTGTCCGGCCAGGCCGCCGCGGAAGACGTTCCAGTCGTGGGCGCCGGGCAGCTCGGTGTAGGTGACCGTCATGCCGGCCTGCCTGGCCGCCTGGAAGGCGTGGCGCTGCTGCGGGCCGAACTCGCCGTCGCTCGCGCCGACCACGAAGGCGCCGACGGTGTCCGGGAAGCTGCGGCGGGCCATCACGTGCAGCGGGTCGACCGCGTCGAAGGCCGCCTCGTCCCCGCCGAACGCCTCGTCGACGGTCCGGCCGTGGCTGCCCAGGGTGGGCTCGTCCTGGCCGGAGATGTCCAGGAAGGACCCGTACAGCTGCGGGGCGTTGACCGCCAGCTGCAGCGCGCAGGTGCCGCCGAAGGAGAGGCCGCCGATCGCCCAGGCGGTGCGCCCCTCGGCGGTCTGCAGGTGGGTGTGCACCCAGTCGGGCACGTCCTGGGCGAGGTAGGTCTGCACCTTGGCGATCTTCGAGTCCATGCAGAGCGTGTTGCTCCAGTCGGAGCCGATCGGGTCGACCACCAGCACGATCGGAGCCAGGCCCTGGTGGCCGGCCGCGAAGGCGTCCATGGTGTCGGCCATGCCCCCGGAGTTGACCCAGTCGCCCGGCCCGCCGGGCTGCCCGGCCATCAGGACCAGGACCGGCAGCAGCGGGCGAACCGGGGCCTGGTAGGCGGGCGGCAGGTAGAGGTAGGCGTCGCGCGGCTGGAAGCCGGAGCGCTGGCCCGGCAGCGCGGTGGTCGAGACGGTGCCCTTGGCGGGCAGGCCGGCCGGCGGCTGCCAGACCTCGCTCAGCGCCCGGCCCGAGGGCGCGGCGGTGGTGCGGTCGGCGCGGCTGCCCACGAACGCCGGGGTGTGGTTCAGCCAGGGCGCCAGCAGCACCCGCAGGGTCGGGTACTGGTCGAACTGCCGGTTGATCTGCGAGCCGGACATCAGCAGCACCAGCAGGGCCGCGACGATCGCCGCGCAGCGGCCGCGCCGGCGCAGCGGGGGGAGCCGGAAGAGCGCCAGCAGCACCCCGAGCAGGCCGATCCCGATCCAGAACAGCACCCGGCGCGGCAGACCCTCGGGGAACGGCTGCCACCAGGAGTCCACCGCGTAGTGCAGCAGCACGGTGGCGGCCAGGGCCAGCACCACGGCGCAGGGCAGCCGCCGGGTCCACCAGTGCGCGCTGCGGCAGACCGCCAGGCCCAGCAGCGCCGCCCAGCCGGCGACCAGCACCGCCGTCGGGATCACGCCGTGGGTCAGGTGCCACTGCAGGGGACCGTGCAGGGCCAGCGAGCGGCCCGGGGCGGCGGTCATATGGAGTTCCGGTGGCCGGTGAGGTGCGCGTAGACCACCACGTTGCCCAGGTAGCCGCGGCCCTTGGCGTAGCCGCCGCCGCAGGTGATCAGCCGCAGCTGGGGGTCGGGGGTGGCGCCGTAGACGCGCCGGTCGGGGAAGGCGGCGCGGTCGTAGACCTCGACGGCGTCGACCAGGAACCAGGCGGTGCTGCGGTCCTGGCGCAGCACGTCGATCCGGTCGCCGCGGTGCAGCGCGCCCAGGCCGTAGAAGACCGCCGGGCCCCGGTCGGTGTCCACGTGTCCGGCCAGCAGGGCGGTGCCGCGCTGGCCGGGGGTCACCCCGTCGCGGTACCAGCCGGCCAGGTTGCGCTCGTGGTCGGGCGGCGTGGCCAGGTGCCCCTCGCCGTCCAGGCCCACGCCGGTCACCGGCGCGTCCACGCCGATCGCCGGGATCGTGATCCGCACCGGGCCCGAGGCCGACATCGGTGTCCCGCTCACTCCCGGGTGGCCGACGCCGGCGCCCTGCGCCTGCGCGGCGGAGGGCGCGGGGGGCAGGTGCGGCGTACTGCCGTCCTGCACCAACCAGGCGCCCACCACCATCGTCGCCCCCAGGGCCACCGCCCCCGGCCAGGGACTCCTGTGCCCGCCCACCTGGGCTCCCGTCGTTCAGGCATCGCTCGTCACGTGTGCTCAGCAAAGCTGGACGCACCAGGAGCCGCATCGGTTGCGCCGCCGGGCGGGTGAGCTTCGCCGGGCCCCTGCGCGGGGCGCTCGCCACGGCGCAGCGAGCGGACGCTGGGCAGCCGCGGGCGGACCAGGAACCCCTCGGCCAGGCCGTTGGCCAGCGCGATGGCCGGCAGCTCGGAGGACTTCTCGTAGAGCACGAACCGCGGCTCCCAGGCCGGCTGGTACTTGGCGTTGGCCCGGTAGAGCGACTCCAGCTGCCACCAGCGGGACAGGAAGCGCAGCGCCGTGCGGCACAGCCGCAGCACCGGACCGGCGCCGATCCGCCCGCCCTGCTCGAAGATGTAGCGGAACATCGCGAAGTTCAGCGAGACCCGGGTGAGCCTCAGCTCACCGTGCGTGCCCTGCAGCAGCAGCTCGGTGACCAGGAACTCCACCAGCCCGTTGTCCGACTCCCGGTCGCGGCGCATCAGGTCCAGCGACAGGCCGTGCGCGCCCCACGGCACGAAGCTGAGCAGGGCGCAGGTGCGGTCGTTCTCGTCGCGGCACTCGGCCATCACGCAGTCGCCGTCGGCCGGGTCGCCGAGCCGGCCCAGCGCCATCGAGAAGCCCCGCTCGGTGCGGCCGTGCCGCCAGGCGTCGGCCAGGTGCACCAGTTCGGTGAGCTCCGCCTCCGGGATGTCGCGGTGGCGGCGCAGCACCGCCCGGTAGCCGGCCTTGCGGACCCGGTTGTGGCTCTGGCGCAGCGTGCGCATCGACCGGCCCTCCAGCGAGAAGCCGTCCACCTCGACGATCGCCTCGTCGCCGAACTCCAGCGCCCGCAGGCCGGCGCGCCGGTAGGCGGTGCCGGCCTGCTCGCCGGCCCCGGTGACCGCGAGCACCCAGGCGTTGGCGCGGGCCGCCGCCCGCCAGGCCTCGATCGCCTGCGGCCAGGCCTCCGGGTCGCCGATCGGGTCGCCGGAGGCCAGCGCCACCCCGGCGACCACCCGGTAGAGCACCGCGGCCTTGCCCGAGGGCGACCAGGCCACCGACTTGTCGCGGCGCAGCGCGAAGTAGCCCAGCGAGTCGCGCCCGCCGTGCCGCTCCAGCAGGGCGCGCAGCCGCTGCTCGTCGGGCGGCCGCAGGTGGACGCGGCCGCGCGGGGAGCGGAAGAAGACCCGCAGCACCAGCAGGAAGAGCGCGGCGCCCAGCACGTTCACCGTCAGGTCCGCCCAGCGGGTGACCTCCACCTGCGGGGCCACGTCGGTGAAGCCGGAGACGGTGAACAGCCGCAGCGCCGCGTAGCGGAAGCAGGCGCCCCAGTCGGCCTGCGGGTTGCGGTCGCCGGCGTGCACCAGGACGGCGCCCAGCGTGGTGACCACCGCGCCGCCCAGCAGCAGCACCGACAGGCCGAGCACGGTGTTGCCGCGCGCGCCGCGGGCCCGAAAAGCGCGCCGGCTCGCCAGCAGCGCGCCGAGCAGCAGCACGGTGAGCGTGGCCGAGATCCAGTTGAACGGGTGCCCGCGGTCCTCGGGCAGCACGGCCAGCGCGAGCACCGCGAGCACCGTGTAGAGCGCGACCACGGTGGTCGTCACGATCCAGGCCGCCCGCTTGCGCCGGCGCACCATCACCGCCAGCAGGCCGGCCAGGAGCGCGGCCGTGAAGCCGGCGGTGACCAGCACCGGGGTGAAGAACTCCCCGCTGTTGGCCCGCTCGACCCGCTCGCGGAAGGGGGCGATCAGCCCGGCCAGCAGGTTGAGGACGGCGGCCACCCGCAGGTACCACTCGGCGAGGACGGCGCAGCGCAGGCGCCCGGGCGACAGCGGCGGCTCGGGGCGCGCGGCGGGCAGGTCGGGTCCGGCGGGCGCGGCGGGCCCGGGTCGCGCGCCGATCCCGGCGGGCACGGCGGGCGCGGCGGGGACCTCACCGGCCTCGACGGCGGCCGGCGCCGGCGCGGTCACCAGCGGGGTGCCGGCCAGCCGGTGGTAGGCCGAGGTCTTGGCCTTCACCAGCCGCTGGTGCACCCGGGCGTCGCGGCGCTCGGCGCGGGCCAGCCGCTTGGGACGGCTGCGGTAGCGCCAGCGGGCCCACGGGCTCTGCGGACGGGCCAGCCGGACCGCGCCGACCACCGCCAGCAGCGGGATCATCACCCCGATCAGCCCGGTCCACAGCTTGCCCTTGAGCAGCGTGACGCTCACCAGCACGACCAGCACCCCGATGCTGATCAGCTGCCCGGCCGAGGGGCGGCCCTCGATGCCGCCGAACGGCAGCACCCCGACCAGCAGCAGGGCGATCAGCGCCACCGCGAGGATGACCGCGTCCACCGACTTGCGGCCCTGCTCGCTCCAGTAGACGTCCTCCAGGTGCAGCACCAGGGCGAACTCGTCCAGCACCAGCCCGCAGCCCACCCCGAAGCCCAGCGCCAGCCAGTCGCGCAGCGCACCGCCGCCCCCGCGCAGGCTGAACGAGCCGACGCCGGCCACCAGCATCAGGGTCTGCCCGAAGACGACGTGGTGGATGTGCAGGCCGCCGGGGGTGACGTTGCCGGGCCACCAGGAGGTGCCGCGCCGGATCAGCCGGACGCTGACGCGGATGAAGAGGAAGGCGGCGATCAGCCCGACGAGCAGCAGGAAGAGCGGTTGCCGGCCGGTTTCCACGATGCGTACGTGATAGGCGTCGTGCACCGACTGCCACATGGCCCGGACTCCTCCCGGCGCGTCTGACGCCAGTCTCCTCCTCCCATGTGATGATCCTTCAGTCATATGCGCGAGTCGACACGCCGCCCCCCTGCTCCGCACGGGCGATCACCTCACGCCCTCATCGGAACCCGGGCTCCCGCGTGCCATGCTGTTGGACAAATCGCGCATAACGGACAATCAGCGGACTAGTCACCATAATGCGCGCGCACCAGGCCAGTTCCGCGCCCGGACCGCCGCACACCGCGCCCTCGGCCCGCCGTCCCCGCCCGACCGCCCGAACTGGAGTGACCATGGACGCTCTCTCCCGCCGTTCCCTGCTGGCGGCCGGCGCCGCCACCGCCGCGACGCTCGCCGCCGGCTGCGCCCGCCCCGGGACGGCACCCAAGGCCGCCACCGCGGCGGCGGCCGCGCCGGTGCCGAGCGCGTCCGCCTCCCCCAGCGCCACCTCCTCCCCCACCCCCGCCCGGCCGCCGGCCACCCTGATCGGCGACGGTTCGACCTCCGACACCGGCCCGCAGCCCCACCAGCCGGAGCCCACCCCGCTGGAGCCGGGCCAGCGGCCGCCGCAGTTCGTGGTCTTCTCCTGGGACGGCGCGGGCGAGCTGGACAACCAGCTGTTCTCCCGGTTCCGCCGCCTGGCCAACGAGCACGACGCCTCGATGACCTTCTTCCTGAGCGGCATCTACACGCTGCCGGAGTCGAAGAAGGAGCTCTACCACCCGCCGCAGCACCACGTCGGCGCCTCCGACATCGGCTACCTGAGCGACCAGCACATCCACGACACGCTGACCCAGATCGGCGCCGCCTGGCTGGACGGCCACGAGATCGGCACCCACTTCAACGGCCACTTCTGCGGGGCCACCGGCGGCGGCAAGTGGTCGCCGCAGGAGTGGGAGAGCGAGATCGAGCAGGCCATGTCGTTCGTGATGAACTGGAAGACCAACACCGGCTTCACGGACCTGCCCCCGCTGCCCTTCGACTACCGCAAGGAGCTGATCGGCGCCCGCACCCCCTGCCTGGAGGGCCAGCGCGGCCTGCTGCCGACCGCGGCCAAGCTCGGCTGGAAGTACGACAGCAGCGGGCCCGGCGGACTGCAGGTCTGGCCGCAGAAGATCCAGGGCGGCGCGCTGTGGGACATGCCGCTGCAGTCCATCCCGTTCCCCGGGCACTCCTTCCAGGTGCTCTCGATGGACTACAACATCATGTTCAACCAGTCCGGCGACAACACCAAGGGCAACTCGGCCATGGAGCCGGCCTGGCAGAAGCAGGCCCGGGACTCCTACCTCGCCGGCTTCGACCGCGCCTACACCACCAACCGCGCGCCGATGTACATCGGCAACCACTTCGAGCAGTGGAACGGCGGCATCTACATGAACGCCGTCGAGGAGGTCTTCAAGACCATCGCCGACAAGCCCGAGGTCAGGCTGGTCTCCTTCCGCCAGCTGGTGCAGTGGCTGGAGGTGCAGGACCCCGCGGTGCTGCGCAAGCTGCAGGGCCTGGGCCCGGGCGAGTCCCCGGCCGGCGGCTGGTCGGGCCTGCTGGGCACCACCCGCTGAGTGGGCGCGGACACCGGCAGTAACCCTTTCGGCGCCCACGGGTGAGCGGCCATCACCCCAGGTGGCCCGCCGTTTTGCGGCCCCGGGGCGGTCGGGCTGGGGATGCGGGCCGCCGTCCGAGCCGGTCCCCTGGATCGCAGGACACGGTTCCGCCTACTCCTCCACGGGGACGACCCCGTGACCGCGTCCCGGGAGAACCACCATGCGTGCTCGTCACCTCGCCGGCGCGGGAGCCCTGACCGCGGCCCTGGCCCTGGCCCTCGCCGGACCCGCCCTCGCCAACCCGGTCGTCATCGAGCCGGACCCGGTCACCCCGGGGGGCCAGTTCACGGTGCTGGACGGCGGCAACTGCGACAGCGCCGGCGGCACCGCCACCTTCCGCTCGCGCGAGCACGACGGCGAGGACATCCCGGCGGTCAGGCTGGGCTCGCTGCGCGGGCTGGTCGGCGCGGTCGCCACCGTCCCCGAGCGCGCCCGGCCCGGGACGTACGAGGTCTCGATCCAGTGCACCACCGTGACGAAGAGCCAGGTCACCACCACCCTGACCGTCTACGGCGACGCGAAGCCCGACGCCAAGGGCGCGGCCAAGCCCGACGCCACGGGTGACGCCAAGGGCGATGCGAAGCCCGACGCGAAGGGTGACCCGAAGCCCGACGCCAAGGGTGACGGCCACGGCGGGGCGAAGCCCTCGGCGCAGCCCGCCGCCTCCTCGGCCCCCGCCGTCCAGCTGCCGACCGCCGTCGGCCCGCAGGGCCCCAGCCACGCCGGCCTCGGCGGCAGCACCGGCCCCAACACCCCCGAGACGCTGGCCGGCATCACCCTGCTCGGCACCGCCGCCGCGGCCACCGTCCACCACCTGCGCCGCCGCAGGACCCGCTGAGAGCCGCAGCGGCGGGTCGCGGCCGGCTCAGCCGCCGGCGACCGGACCCGGCTCGGGCCGCGGGCGGACCCGCCCGGCGAGCACCGCGCCCAGCACGGCGACCGCGGTCATCACCAGGAAGATCGCCGTGAACGCACCGCCCGCGCCGCTGCCCGCGTCGGCCGCCGTGGCGGCGGAGACCGCGCCGCCGCCCAGCGCCGAGAAGAGCACCCCGGCCAGGCCCACCAGCAGGACGTTGCCCAGCGCGTCGGACATCTGCAGCGAGGCCGAGTTGGCCCCGGCCGCCGCGGGCGGCGAGAGCTTCATCATCAGCACGCTGATGCTGGCGATCGCCAGGCCCATCCCGATCCCGCCGAAGGCCCAGGCCACGGCGGCCAGCCAGGCCGGCGCGCCGGGCAGCAGCACCAGGGCGGCGCCCGCGATGGCCACCGCGGTGAGCAGCAGGCCCAGCCGGATCAGTTGCTCGCGGTGCCGGTCGGCCCCGGGGCGGCCCTGCAGCCAGGAGCCCAGCGCCCAGGAGAGGCCGCCGCTGGTGAGGGTGAGCCCGGCCAGGGTCGGCGAGAGGTGCCGCTGGGTGACCATCATCAGCGGGATGAACGCCTCGGCCGCGAAGAACGCCCCCGCCGCCACCCCGCGCAGCAGGATCAGCGTCGGCAGCCCGCGCGCGGCCCGCAGCGTGCCCGGCGGCAGCAGCCGCACCACCGCGGGGCCCAGCAGCGCGGCGCCGGCCAGCGCGGCCAGCAGGGCGAGCAGGTCCAGCCGCCCGCCCGCGTACTGCAGCAGCCCCGCGCCGAGCGCGGCGGTGATGGCCAGGCCGATCCGGCGCCCGTTCAGCGCGCCGCCGGGGGCGGGCGGCTGGCGGCGCTCGGCCCGGCGCAGCGCCGGGCCCATCACC
>NZ_BAAALF010000062.1:0-39835 GCF_039528135.1 Kitasatospora nipponensis
CGGATGTACCAGACCGGTGACCGGGTGAAGTGGACGGCGCAGGGGCAGCTGGCGTTCGCGGGTCGTGCGGACGACCAGGCGAAGATCCGTGGGTTCCGGATCGAGCCGGGTGAGGTGCAGGCGGTGGTGGCCGCGCACCCGCAGGTCGCACAGGCGGCCGTCGTCGTGCGTGAGGACGTGCCCGGCGACAAGCGCCTGGTCGCCTACCTGGTCCCCGAGGACAGCGAGGCGGACCGGGTTGAACTGACCATCGCAGTCCGGGCGTTCCTGTCGGGGCGGCTGTCGGAGTACATGGTGCCCTCGGCGGTCGTGGTGCTCGACGCCCTGCCGCTGACGGTCAACGGCAAGGTCGACCGCAAGGCCCTGCCCGTCCCCGACGCCGGCGCGTCCGCGAGCCGTGGCCAGGACGACTTCGGCACCGCGACCATGATCGAGAGCACGATGTGCGGGGCGTTCGCGGAGGTGCTCGGCCTGGAGAGCGTGGGGGTCGACGACGACTTCTTCGCCCTCGGCGGGCACTCGCTGCTCGCGGTCACGCTGGTGGCACGCCTGGAGGCGCGAGGCGTGTCGATCTCGGTGCGCAACGTGCTCGCGGCCCCCACCGTCCGTGGACTGCTGAAGGGGATGAGCCTGTCGTCGCTCGACGACGCGATGGGAGTGCTGCTGCCGATCCGGGCCGACGGGACCAAGCCGCCCTTCTTCTGCGTCCACCCCGCGGGCGGGTTGAGCTGGGCGTACATGCCGCTGGCACGGTGCGTTCCGCAGGACATCCCGCTGTACGGACTGCAGGCTCGCGGCCTGGACGGCACCACCGAGTTGGCCCGCGACCTCCGCGAACAGGCGGCGGACTACATCGAGCAGCTCCGCACCGTGCAGAGGAGCGGGCCCTACCACCTGATGGGCATGTCCTCCGGCGCGAACGTCGTGCACGAGATGGCCGTGCAACTGCGGGAAGCGGGGGAGGAGGTCGGCGCCCTGGTGCTGTTGGACGGGTACCCGCCTGTGCGCGGGACGGCGGTCGAGCCGCAGGAGGAGGATCCGACCTTCGGAGCGGAAGCCGTCAGGCCCGCGGACAGGGCCGAGCCGAGCGCCGACCGGGTGGCCTACCTGATGGACCTGGTCCGCAACGAGGTGGGCGAGACGCTCGGGGAGCTGACCGACGAGGAGGTCATGCGGATCGTGCGGGTCTTCCACAACAACGGTGACCTCGCCCGTGGTCACGACTACGGCAGCTTCGACGGGCCGACGCTGCTCGTCGTCGCCACCGAGGGCAAGCCGGAGAACGAGGCCATGGTGGACCGTTGGACGCCGTACGTGTCGGCGGACATCGCTCAGGCAGAGCTGCGGTGCCGGCACTTCGACCTGGCCAAGCCGGACACCCTGACCCAGGTGTGGGCCGCCGTCTCGGCGTGGCTGGGGTTGGAGGGATGATCCCTCGCTTCTCGTGATCGATCGCCCGCCCGCGCCGGCGCTGCCGGCGGGCGATCCGCATGGCCGTCCCGGCTCCCGGCGGCCAGGACCACGTGTGTGCTCGGCGCCGCCAACGCATCTTCCACAAAAGGTAGTTGCTGAGAATGCCGCAGTTGTTCACACCCGCCACGTGCGGGTGGTGACGGCTAGCATCAGGCGCATGACTATGAACCCTTCCGACTCGCCCGCGCACGCGGACTCCGCCGCGGACGGCGCGTTCCCCTTCGTCCTGTCGGCCCCCGCACCGGGCGTACCCGTTGCCGAGTACCTGCCGGGCACCCGTCCGCTGATCCGCGAGCGTCTGCGCGACAACGGCGCCGTCCTGCTGCGAGGGTTCGACATCGGCGGCGTGGACGGGTTCGAGGATGTGGTGCGCGCGGTGTCCGGCGAACCGCTGACCTACGCCGAGCGCTCCTCGCCGCGCAGCACCATCAAGGGGAAGGTGTACACCTCGACCGACTATCCGCCCGCGGAGGAGATCTTCCTCCACAACGAGAACTCCTACCAGGCGGATTGGCCGCTCACACTGTTCTTCCACTGCGTGCAGGCGCCGGACACGCTCGGTGCCACCCCGCTGGCCGACACCCGCCGGGTCCTGGCCGGGATCGACCCCGCCGTGCGCGAGGAGTTCGCCGCTCGGGGCTGGATGGTGGTGCGCAACTTCACCGAAGGTTTCGGGGTGCCCTGGCAACAGGCGTTCAACACCGATGACCCCTCGGAGGTCGTGGCGTACTGCGCGCGCAACGGGGTCGAGGCCGAATGGACCGCCGGCGGCCTGCGGACCCGCGCGCGCCGCAAGGCCGTGCACCGCCACCCGGTCACCGGCGAGCCGGTCTGGTTCAACCACACCGCCTTCTTCCACGTGACCACGCTCGGCGAGGACGTGTGCGGTGCGCTGCGCGAGATGTGCCCCGACGAGGACCTGCCGACCAACACCTACTACGGTGACGGGAAGGTCATCCCGGACGAGCTCGTCGCCCACCTGCGTGACTGCTACCGCGCCGAACAGCGGCGCTTCGACTGGCAGCTCGACGACGTGCTGCTGATCGACAACATGCTCGCGGCGCACGCCCGCGAGCCGTTCACCGGCCCGCGCAGGATCGCCGTGGCCATGGCCGAGCCCTTCTCGGCCGTTCAGAACTCCGACACCCTCGTGTAGGCGGAGGGGTTCGGACGGTGGCAGTGGCCAGGTCCACCGGTCGCTGTCGCGTGCAGCACAACGGGCCCGATCGATCACCGGTTCAGTGAACCCCGTGGTCGATCGGGCCCGTGCCGTGCCCTGCCGTGCCGTTCGGCGGAAACCCCGCTCGGGCGGCCGCGTCACTCGCTGTGCAGAACCTGCGCGATGGTGAGCCGGGCTGCGGACCTCGCCGGGATCAGCGCACCGATGACGGCGATCGCCACGCCCGCGAAGGCCAGCAGGATGATCAGCCACGCGTGCCAGCCGTTCAGCATGGCGTCCGTGAAGTCGATCCCCGCCGCGCGGCCCATCGCCGGCACCACGAGGCTGTTCACCAGGACCCCGAGTGGCAGTCCGATCAAGCTGCTGACTGCGCCCAGAACCGCCATCGAGGTCACCATCATCGCGGTCACCTGTCGCGGTGTCATGCCGATGGACTTGAGCATGCCCAGGTCACGTCGGCGCTCGCGGGTGTTGAGCACCACGGTGTTGAAGACACCGAGTGCGGCAACCGTGGCCAGCATCAGCGTGAAGAGCGACGCGAAACTGACGATGGTCAGAGTCCCCTGGTTCAGCTCGTCAGAGTGCTTCTGGGGGTAGAGGCCGGGACCGGCCTGATTCTTGAACGCGGTAACGAAGGCGTCGGCGTCAGCGCCCGGGGCGAGCCCGACCATGTAGCTACTGGCCCGCTGGGCCGGTGTGAGTTCCATCAGGGTGTCCCAGTTGGAGAGCACACCGTCGGGGTCGTAGGCCATCAGCTGGCCGACGACGGTCACCGGGACCTGCTTGTCTCCCACATCCAGGGTGACCTTGTCGCCGACGGCCATGCCACGCTGCCTCAGGAAGCCTCCCGAGACGACGATCTGCCCCGGCCCGTCCAGCCAGTGCCCCTTGACCATCGTGTAGTTCAGGCTTTCGGAGTCCCCGCGAAGGAACAGCCCGTTGAGACTCTGCGTGGTACCGGCGAAGGTGATGTTCTGCCACGCGCTGGCGGTGACGTGGACCGCGCCCAGGGAGCGCATCATCGACTCCGCCTGGGCATCGCTCATCGTCGGTGCGGGCTGATCGGCACGGTGGCCGCCGACGTTCACATCGACCTGGTAGGTGCCGTTGAGTTCCTCGGCATTCCCATAGGCGGTCATCGTGTGCGTCAGGCCGCTGGCAAGGGTCACGGTGGTGACGCCGAGGATGATGGCCGCCATGGTCAGTGCGGTGCGTGCCGGGCGGGTGAAGGGCAACCCCAGCCCGAGGCTGATGGAGCGCGGCAGCTGAGAGGCGCCGAGCCAGCGCTGGATACCCAGCGCGCGCCCAGCCCGCGGGGCACTGCCCGCGCTGATCGCCTGGGCCGCGGAGAGGCCGTGGGCCCGCAAGGCGGGGCCGAGTGCGGCAAGGGCGACCACCGCGGGCATGCCCAGCAGCGACACGGCATCCACCCAGTAGGCGACACTCACGTCCTGGACCCCGAGCCCCTGGAACGCACCGATCAACAGCGGTTGGGCCAGGAGGTTGCCGAGGAAGACACCGATCACGCAGCCGACGATCGCGGGAACGGAGATCATCAGGACGTAGGCCGCAGCCACCTGATTCGGTGTGAAGCCCAGTGCCTTCAGGACTCCGATGTGCTTGAAGCCCGAGACGACGGCGCCGCTGACCACATTGGCGACGATCAGGAGGGCGACCACCAGGCCGAGGATGCCGAACGTCATCAGGAACGGGACGTAGGCGTTGGTCCGGCTGGCGACGTCCTTCTTCAGGGTGAGGTAGGACTGGGAGCCGGTCAGTGCACCCTGTGGCAGGTCGTTGGCGACCGTCGCCACGTCCGTGCGGATGTCATCGTCCGTCCCGGAGGCAGCGAAGCGGTACAGCATCTGGCTGGCCTTCGGATGCAGGGCCGTGAGCTGGTCCGGTGTCACCCATCCGTCGCCCGACTGGCTCACGCTGGAGGCGAAGCCGACGACCTGGAGTTTCGATCCGTCAGGCAGCGCGATCGAGAAGTCGGGGAAGGACGAACTGCTGCCGGAACCGGACGGGCTGCGGTTCAGGGCGATCTCGCCGGGCGCTGCGGGCCAGCGGCCGGCCCACAGGTTCACCTGGTCCACCGGAGTGGCCGCATCGGTTCGGCCCACCACTGTCAACGGTCCGGCCGCGATGCCCCGAGTCCCGTCGGGGACGTTGACGATGGCCTCGGGGAACGGGCCGGCGGCGGCCTTCACTCCCTGGCTGTGCGCCGTCTGCGCCAGTTGCGCGTCCGACACCTTGGAGCTGTCGAAGGTGGCTACGAGGTGGGCGCCGTTCTGCTGGGCGAACGCGTCGTCGAAGGGGGCCGCGGCGGCCGCCATCAGGGCGAGTGCGACCACGATCGTCGCAGTGGAGAGCAGGACGACGACGCCGATGATGGTCGTCTGCAGCTTTCGGCGCTTCACGGCTGCCCGTGAGGCCCGCCACACGGCGCTCATGCGATCCGCCCCATCGTGCTCTCGCGCGCCACCTTGCCGTCGGCGAACTCGATCAACCGACTGGCGCACCGCTCCGCCAGACGCGGGTCGTGCGTGACCATCAGCAGGGTCTGGCCCATCTGGTTGAGGTCGATCAGCAGGTCCATCACCTGCTCGCCGGACTTGCTGTCCAGGGCGCCGGTCGGCTCGTCGGCCAGCAGCAGCGCCGGACGGTTCATCAGGGCGCGCGCCACCGCAACCCGCTGGCGCTGACCGCCGCTGAGCGTGCCGGGATAGCTGTTGCGCTGCTCGGCAACGCCGAGCTCGTCGAGCAGCTCCAGGGCGCGCTTGCGGGCCTGCGAGGCCTTGCTGCCGGTGAGCTGCGCGGCGAGCGCGACGTTGTCCAGGGCGGGCAGGTCGTCGATCAGGTTGAAGAACTGGAAGATCATCCCGATCCGCCGACGGCGGAAGAGCGCCAGCCCCGTCTCGTTCAGCTGTCCCAGGTCCTCGCCGTGGACGGTGATCGTCCCGGACGTCGGTCGGTCCAGCCCCCCGATCATGTTGAGGAGAGTGGACTTGCCGCAGCCCGAAGGCCCCATCACCGCGACGGCTTCGCCCGCCAGAATCTCGAGCGAGACGCCGTTCAGGGCCGCCGAGTCGCCGTACGTCTTGTGCACGCCGTCAAGGCGTACGATCACCTGTCCGGAACTGTCTACAGAGGTCATGCAAGTAATCTAGAAGTGCGGGTGCCGCTGGGGCATCCGTCTCCGGAAGTACCTTTTCGCGGGTGTCATCCGAGAGATGTACGCCGTCCGAGGCGGTGCCGCGAGATGCACGCAGCCCGGATATGACGGGATGCGCAAAATTCACATGTGCGGCACTCGAACGGCCGGATCAGACGGCGCCGGCTTCCGCTTCCACCGACCCGTAGTGCTCGCGCACCCAGTCCGGCCGGTAGACGGTGTCCACGTAGCGCTCGCCCAGATCCGGCGCGATGGCGACCGCGATCGCCCGGTCGCGGCTGGCGCCGTGGTCGGCGAACCAGCGCGCGGCGCCGGCCACGACCGTGCCGGTGGATCCACCGAACAGGAACCCGCGGCCGGCCAACCGGTGGCAGGCCCGGATCGTCTCGGCCTCCGGCACCAGGACCACGTCGTCCACCACGGACTCGTCCAGCAGCGGTGGACGCACCCCGGAACCGAGGCCGGGGATCATCCGGCGCTCCGGCCGGCCGCCGAAGACGACCGAACCCACGCTGTCCACGGCGACGATCCGCACCTCGGGGCGGTGTTCCTTGAGCCAGCGCGCGCAGCCCATCAGCGTGCCGGTGGTCCCGGCCCCCACGAAGAGCAGGTCGAGCTCGGGAAACTGCTCGGCGATTTCGGGCGCGGTCAGCCGGTGGTGGGCCAGCCAGTTGTTGGCGTTGGTGTACTGGTTGAGCCAGACGTAGCGTTCGTCGCCGGCGGTCAGCCGCCGCACGCGGTCCAGCCGGGCGCCCAGGAACCCGGTTTCGGGGTCGGGCTCGGTGACCACCTGGACCTCGGTGCCCAGCGCCTCCATGATCTGGCGGGTGGCCGGGTTGCACCGGGAGTCGGTGACGCAGACGAAGCGGTAGCCCTTGCTCGCCGCGATCATGCTGAGCGCGACGCCGAGGTTGCCGGAGGAGGACTCCACCAGCACCGAGTCGAAGCCGAGAAGCCCGCACTTCTCCGCCATCTCGACCATCTCGAGGGCGGCCTTCTGTTTGATCGAACCGGAGAAGTTGAATCCCTCGCACTTCAGGTACAGAGGGATTTCGAATGAGGGCGCCAGATCGACGTACAGGTTGTCCGTGTTGAATTCGTGGGGCGCCGAAATGATCGGCATCATGCCTCCCGGTTCAGTACTCGGTTGGAAGGAGCCGCCGCCGCTCAGCCGTACCGGCGCAGCTCGTGGAAGAAGTCCTCGACCACCACCAGCTCCCCGGCCGCGAGCAGGGAGTCGTAGACGTGCTTGCCGACCGCGAGGTCGAGCACCCCGAGCCCGAAGGGGGAGAAGATCACCGGGCGGTCGGTGGCCGGGCGCAGCGCGCCGGTGAGCACGTCGTTGAGCGTCCCGTCCACGAACTCGCGGTTGCCGGTGCGCTGTTCGGCCAGGTGCAGCGAGGTGTCCGCCTTCAGGCAGTGCTCCACGTCGTCGACGATGTTGGTGGCGCCCAGCACCACCTCGGGAGACAGGTCGCGCAGCGAGACGTGGAGCACCACGGGGTTGTGCGAGAACCAGCCCGGATCGGTCACGTGCGGGGCGCCGGCGGTGGTGGCGAAGACGATCAGGTCGCTGTTCCGGATCAGCTCCTCGGCGCTCTGCGCGATGGTGACCTGGGTGGCGCCGTCGCCGGAGCGCTTGAGGTAGTCGGCGAAGCCGCCGGCGTGCTCGGCGGACAGGTCGAAGACCCCGGCCTCGTCGAAGGACCAGCCGGTGCCTGTCAGGTACTCGTTGATGTAGCGGGCGATCAGGCCGACACCGAAGAACCCGATCCGCCGCGGGCGGCGCCCGGCCTCGGTGAGCTTGTCGGCGGCCAGCGCCGCGGAGGCCGCGGTGCGGGTGGCGCTGATGATCGAGCTCTCCAGGCACGCCAGCGGGTAGCCGGTGGCGTGGTCGTTGAGGATCAGCACGGCCGAGGCCCGGGGGATGCCGGCCGGCACGTTCTGCGGGAAGCTGGAGATCCACTTGATCCCGTCCACCTGGACCTCACCGCCGATCGAGGCGGGCAGTGCGATGATCCGGGAGGTGGGACGGTCGGGGAAGCGCAGGAAGTACGAGGGCGGGTTGACCGTGTCACCGGCGCCGTGCGTGCGGTACGCGGCCTCGACGAGGTCGACCAGCTCCCGGTGCCGGTTCTCGAGGACCCGGTGGACCTGGCCGCCGGAGACCACGGCGAACGAGGGAACTGCGGCGTTGTCGGACATCTGATGCTCCATTGTCGATGATTGACGGTCAGTCTGATCCGGTCAGGGCAGGACGTGGCCCGTGATGCGGACCGGATCGCCGTGGATGACGACGATCTCCCGCTTGCCCTCGTACGGATCGCGGCTGTGCGCCATCCGCAGGTTGTCGACCAGCAGGACGTCGCCGTTCTGCCACGGCTGTCCGAACGCGGCCTTGAGATAGGCCTCGTTGATCGTCTGGACGGTCTCGTCGGAGATCGCGCCACCCTCGCCGTACGCGGTGTTGAAGGGCAGGCCGTCGGGGCCGTACACGTCGACCAGGTAGTCGCGGATCGCCGGGTCCATGGTCCGTTCGTTGAGGAAGGCCACCTGGTTGAACCAGACCGGGGCGCCGGTGTGCGGATGGCGGATCACGGCGGCGCGCCGCTGCCGGGTGCGCAACTGGTCGCCGGGCAGCCACTCGTGCTGCAGAGCGGCGGCCGCGCAGTAGGCGTCGACCTCGGCGGGGTCCTTCGTGCCGAACGCCTCGCTCCAGGCGACGCCGACCTCGTGGTACATCCGGGTGAGGAGCCAGCCCTCGCGGGCGAACCGGTCCACCAGCTCAGCCGGCAGTGACTGCAGGACGTCCTGCGAGTCGGCCACCGAGGTGTTCCCCCCGACGGCCGGGGCGGTCAGGCAGCCGAAGACCAGGGTGCTGGGGACCTCGGCGGCATGGCTCACCTCGTGGTGCATGCACATCGGCTCGTCGGCCGGCCACTCGGTGGAGGAGTACACGGCCTCGGCGTAGGAGCTGCGGGGAGCGAACCGCTCGCGCTCGGTCATGCGCTCGACACCCAGAGCCGCCGCGACCTCGGCCACCTGGGCCGCGGAGCGGACCCCCAGGCCGCGCACCAGCACCACCCCGTGCTCGACGAGCAGCGCGCGCACCTGCTCGCGCTGCTCGGCCGCCCAGCGGGCTGCCCCGCCGGGGCCGGGGGTCGCCGCTACGATCCGAAGGTTGCCGGGCATCGTCGTGGAGGTCACGGGATCTTCCTCTCGGGGGAGTCGGGGTGTACAGCGGTGCGCTCCAGCAGTGCCGCCACGTCGGCGACCGTGGGGGTGCTCGCGAGGTCCTTGACCGTCACCACCCGGTCCAGCGCGATCGCCAACCGGATCGCGGTCATCGAGGTCCCGCCGAGTTCGACGAACCGGGAGCCGCGACCGATCCGCTCCATCGGGACCTTGAGCAGCTCGGACCAGAGCGCGGCCACCCTGCGCTCGGAGGCGGTGGCAGGGGCCTGGAACTCGTCCGCGTCGGTGGCTGTTTCGGTCTCGGCCGCCAGTCGCGACAACGCCTTCCGGTCCGTCTTGCCGTTCGCGGTGAGCGGCAACTCCGCGACGTGGTAAAGGCGTTGTGGGACCATGTAGGCGGGCAGCCGCTCGGTCAGGGAATCCCTGACCAGCGCCGGGGAGGGGGCGGTCGATCCGCTGAAGTAGCCCACCAGTTGCGGCGCTTGGCCGCTTCCGGCGACCACCACGGCGCCGTCGCGCACGCCCGGCACCTGGAGCAGTCGGTTCTCGATCTCCCCGATCTCGATCCGGAAGCCGTTGACCTTGACCTGCGAGTCGCGCCGGCCCAGGTACTCCAGCGTGCCGGAGGGCAGCCATCGGCCGAAGTCGCCCGAACGGTAGAGGCGTTCGCCCGGCCGGTGCGGATCGAGCCCGAACGCGGCCTTGGTGCGCACCGGGTCGTTGATGTAACCGCGGCCGACGCAGACGCCGGAGAAGACGATCTCCCCGGGCGCGCCGAGTGGCACCGGGTTGAGCCGCTCGTCCACCACGTAGACCCGGACGTTGCGGACCGGCCGGCCGATCGGCACCGAACGGTGCTCCGGCACCCGGTCCATCACCTCGTGGTTCGTGTCGTCCGACGTCTCGGTGAGGCCGTACGCGTTGACCAGGCGAACCCCGGGGAAGGCGGCGAACCAGCGCTGCGCCAGCTCCTTCTTGAGGGCCTCGCCGGTCACCGAGACGCAGCGCAGCCGGGGCAGCCGGTGGGGCCGCTCCTCCAGCGCGGAGAGCACCACCTCCAGGTAGGAGGGCACCAGTTGGACCACCTCGATGCCGCCCTCGTCCACCGTCTCGATGAACCGGTGCACGTCGAGGACGGTCTCCTGCTCCACGAGGTGGGTGCGACCGCCCACCAGCAGTGCCGAGACCAGCTGCCAGAGCGAGATGTCGAAGCACTGCGGCGCCGTCTGGGCGACGGTCTGACCCTCCTCGATCCCGAGGTCCTCGATCTTGGCCAGCAGGTGGTTGAGGAATCCGGCGTGCTCGCACATCGCACCCTTGGGCTCGCCGGTGGAGCCCGAGGTGAAGTAGATGTAGGCCAGCTGATCGGCGGCGACCGCAAGGTCGAGGTCGCCGGTCTCCCGGTCGAGCCCGTCCTGGTCGGAGTCGTCCGCCAACAGCTCGTCGAGGAAGGACAGTTCGACGTGCTCGAAGCCGGCCAGTGCCTCGGCCAGGTGCGGGACGCCGCGCGCGGCCAGCACCCGGCGACTCTCGCTGCGGCCCAGCACCGTGGCGATCCGGTCGGCCGGGAAGTGCGGTTCGAGCGGCAGGTAGCATCCGCCCGCCTTGAAGACCGCCAGGACCGCGGCCAGCCACTCCAGCGTCCGCTCGGTCACCACGGCGACCACGTCCTCGGCGCGCAGTCCCCGCCGGTGCAGCGACCAGGCGATCCGATTCGCCTGGTTGTTCAACTCCTGATAGCTCCAGCTGCGTTCGCCCTGAACGGCGGCGATCCGCTCGGGGTGGCGGCGCACCCGCTCCTGGAACAGCTCGTGGAACCGGCGGTCGGGCAACGGGCGGGTCGGACCGGCGAACTCCTCCAGCTGGCTACGGAGTTCGGCCGGTGAGAGCAGGCTGTGCAGGGTGTGCGGCGCCTGCGGGTCATCGGTCAGCCGGCGCAGGGCCGTCAGCAGGTACCCGGCGACCCGGGGCGGGCTCACGTACTCCTGGGCTGCGACGCCCTGCCAGGCCGCTTCCGCCTCGCTCCGTCCCGGTTCGACGGCCGTTCTGGCGATCAGATCGCCCCAACCCTCGTCGCTCGACCCGAGATCCGGGGAGCCGGTGAGGGTCGCCGCCACCTTGAGGCGGGCGGCCAGGTGGATCGTCTCGACGGCGACGCCGTACCGGTCGGCCAGCTGCCGGATCGTGCCCGTGAGTTCGTTCGGTACCACGGGCAGGTACTCCGTCACCGCCGTGCCCCTGCCAGAGCGGTTCGCGGTGTCTGTCATGAGGGTGCCCTAACGCTGGAGGAACGTCGGATCGGGAACGTCGGTGCGAGGCGAGGACGGCTCGCAGGTTCAGGCGGTACCGGCCGCGGAGGCCTCGGGCTGGAGCTCATCGCTCGACTGCTGCGCGAACTGGGTGCGGTACAGCTCGGCATAGAGGCCGCCGGCCTCCAGCAGTTCCTCGTGGGTACCGCGCTCGCGGATCCGGCCGGCCTCCACCACCAGGATCTGGTCGGCCTCACGGATGGTGGACAGCCGGTGGGCGATGACCAGTGAGGTCCGGCCGGCCAGGGCGCTCTTCAGGGCGCGCTGGATGGCTGCCTCGGACTCGGAGTCCAGGTGCGCGGTGGCCTCGTCGAGCACGACGATCGGCGGGGACTTCAGCAGCAGGCGGGCCAGCGCGATGCGCTGCTTCTCGCCGCCGGAGAGCCGGTAGCCGCGGTCGCCGACCACGGTGTCCAGACCGTCGGACAGCGCGACGACGGTGTCCCAGATGCGGGCCGCGGTGCAGGCCTGGACCAGGTCGTCCTCAGTGGCGTCCGGGCGGGCGAAGAGCAGGTTGGCCCGCAGCGTGTCGTGGAACAGGTGGGCTTCCTGGGTAACCACGCCCACGGTGTCGCGCAGCGACTGCAGGGTCAGGTCCCGGATGTCGCGGCCACCGATCCGCACGGCGCCCTGAGTGGCGTCGTACAGCCGGGGCACCAGCTGGGTGATGGTGGTCTTTCCGGCGCCCGACGGGCCGACCAGCGCGGTCAGCTTGCCGGCCGGTGCGACGAAGCTCATCCCGTCCAGCGTCCACGAGTCGTCGAGGCGCTCGGGCCGGCGCAGCGCAATGTTCTCCAGGGAAGCCAGGGAGACCTCGTCGGCGCTGGGATAGCGGAAGAAGACGGAGTCGAACGCGATCTCCGGTGCGAGGGCCTGGCCGGCGGCGGGCAGCGACTCGGCGTCGGGCCGCTCGGCGATCAGGGGCTGGAGGTCGAGGACCTCGAAGACCCGGTCGAAGCTGACCAGTGCGGTCATCACGCTGACCTGCATGCCGGAGAGCGTGTTGACCGGGCCGTAGAGCTGCAGCAGCAGCGTGACCATGGCGACCAGGGTGCCCAGGCCGATGGCGCCGTGGACGGCGAGGGTACCGCCGATGCCGTAGACCAGCGCGGTGGTGAGCGCGGTCAGCACCGTCACGACGACGAAGAGCAGCCGGCTCCAGACCACGCCCACGACCGCGATGTCGCGGACCTTGCCGGCCATCGAGGCGAACAGCGAGTTCTCCTGATCGGGCTGGCCGTAGAGCTTGGAGAGCATGGCGCCGGAGACGTTGAACCGCTCGTTCATCAGCGACCCCATCTCGGCATCCAACTGCATGCCCTGCCGGGACAGCCGCTGCACCCGTTGACCGATCATCTTGGCGGGGAACAGGAAGAACGGGAGCATCACCAGCGCGGCGATGCTGATCTGCCAGGAGAGGTAGAACATCGAACTGAGCACCAGCACCAGCTTCAGCAGCGTGGAGACAGCCTGGGACAGCAGCGTGGTGACGGCCTGTCGGGCACCGACGATGTCGGTGTTGAGCCGGCTGACCAGCGACCCGGTCTGAGCCCGGGTGAAGAAGGCCAGCGGCTGCCGCTGGATGTGCGCGAACACCTTGGTGCGCAGGTCGTAGACGAGCCCTTCGCCGATCCGGGCGGAGAACCAGGTCTGCGCGTAGATGGCGACGGCGTCCACCAGGGCCAGACCCGCGATGGTCAAGGACAGCGTGACCACGACGGAGAGCTTCTTGGGCATGATGCCCTGGTCGATGATCACCTTCAGGATCAGCGGGCTGGACGCCGCGATGACGGCGTCCAGGGCCGTGGTCAGCAGCAGCAGGGCGAGTGACCACCGGTAGCGTAGGGTGAACGGGAGGATCCGGCGTACCGTGCCGGTCTTGACCTTCTGTCGGGTGACCGCGGAGTCGTCCAGCCGAAGTCCGATGCGGCCCTGCCTGCCGTTCATTCGTGCGGGTACCTCTCGCTCATGGGTCGGGGTGACGGTGCGTCAGCAGAAACCGGCCGTCCCGGACTCGGTGTGGGGACCGAGCCCGGGACGGCCGGAGCGGGCTGCTACCAGCGCCACTCGCGCTTGTTGAAGAGGTGCTCGGCGGTGAAGTTCCGCTCCTTGCACCAGCCGAGGAACTCCTCGATCTGCTTGAGCTGGTAGGTGTCCTCGTGGTACGTGGTGGCCATCACGTGACCCTGCCAGCTCTCCTCGCCCATGGCGTAGATGTAGGCCTCGGTGGCACCCAGCTCGAGCATGATGTCGCCGGCCTGGGCGGCATTGGAGCCGGAGAGCTTGCGCGAGTCGCTCATCTTCTTCGTGACCGGCTTGGTGAGCAGGCCGCCGTAGAGCCAGGTGAGCGGCGCGCCGTCGCACTCCATGCCCAGGAAGGCCATGTCGACCTGGCCGAGGTGGTTGCGGACGTAGCGGTAGAGCACCGGGTCGATGCCGGAGGAGTCGGCACCGACGAAGACGTTCTTGCCGGCGAGCTCGACCCAGAAGGTCGACTTGCTGCGGATGTCCAGGTCGGAGTGCTCACCCAGGAACGGGGTGGAGACGATGCGGCCGCCCTTGAACGTCACCTCGTCGAACTCCTCGACCTCGATCACCGGCATGCCGATGGCCTTGAGGTAGAGGCCCATGGAGGGGTCGGAGGTGTTGCCGCGCGAGGAGCGCGGGACGACGACGGCGCCGACCCGGCCTTTCAGCTGGAGCAGGGTCTCCAGGACGATGTGGTCCTGGTGGCCGTGCGTGATCAGCACGTAGTCGATGTAGTCCGGCAGGTCGTCCAGCGTGTACCGGTCGCCCTTGCTGTTGTCCGTGCTGATGAACGGGTCGGTCACGATGGAGACGTCGGGCGTCTGCAGCACCAGGCAGGCGTGGCCGAAGTAGCGGATCCGGCCGCCGTCCTCGATGTGCCGGTCGGGGGACAGGCTGGGCTCGGTGCTGAGCAGCGAGTCGAGCTGCTTGGCCTGGGCCTCGTCGAGGCCCAGGGCCTCCACCAGGCGGGCGGTGGTGGTGGGCTTGACCCGGGCCTGGAACAGCTCCTCGATGCCCGGGTGGTTGAACGGGATCTGCAGGTCGATCACGTCCGGCGAGGGCAGGCGCGGGGTGCTGAGGATGAAGGGGCGCTCGATGCCGTTGTCCAGCGAGAGCTGGATGGACTGGCGGCCCTCGTCGTAGGCCGGGCTGTGGTACGCGATGGGCTCCAGGAAGTGCAGCGAGGCCTGGTTGCTGGTGTCGTAGGCGATCTCGACCAGACCCTTGAGCGCCTCGGGCAGCTTCGGGTAGAGGGGGGTGAGGTCGAAGCCGGTCGCGTTCTGGCGGACCAGCTCCTCGCCCTCGGCGATGGCGTCGGCGAAGGCGAGCATGTCCGCCCGGTCCTTCTTGATCGACTCGAGGAGTGCGGCGACCTCGGGGGCGCGGTCCTCGGGGATGTTGATGAAGTAGCCGCCACGCAGGTCAGGGTTGTTGCTGGCGGCGACGTGCACCTGCGGGGACTGGAGGTACGACTCCAGCAGCGGGACCTGGAGGAACGCCAGGTTCATCGAGGCCTGGACGGGCGCGAATGTGAACATCCAGGCGTAGAACCTGTCGACCAGCGGCTCGATGACCACGTTCGAGCGGAGATACCGCTGCTCGCTGTTGTCGCCCATGTTTTTCCTCCATCAGGAATTCTTGGGCCGAACTACGGACCTGGGATTTGCATGGCGGAGCCGCCGGCTGGCCGTATTCGACGGGAAAGAAGAAAGCGGCCGTTGGCCACTGGATATACGTTCCGCTCGCACACAATTCGTTGCATGCCGCGGTGCTACGGCTCCTCACTATGGCATCGCGCCGCAGTGCTGATCAAGGCTGGTCGGTCGCCGTCGCACCGCCGCCCTCCGACGTGCGGGGAAGCGTTCGCGTTCGGGGAAACCGCTGCCACCGATCACGGATCGGAGTGAACTGCGGAGCGTTCAGAGCCTGTTCACATGCGGCACGGCGGCACTTGAACGCGCCCGCCCGCGCGTGGGGGACCATGACCCGACGATTCGGCCGTTCGGGATTTTTGGCGCGGGGCGGCGTGAGGGGAATTCGGTGCCTGCACGGAAACGGCGGTCCGGGAAATGCGGATTTCCGCCGGACGGATACCGCGCCGCGAGCCGGCCCGCTCGCCGGTCCCATCAGGACGGGGCCGGCCGGCCCGGGAGCGGTGACCGGTCAGTTCTTGTCGAGGAACTCGATGATCGCGGTGTTGACCGCCTCGGGGTGCTCCAGGTTCCCGAGGTGACCGCAGTCGGGGAGCAGGACGAAGTCGCAGTCGGGGATGGCGTCGGCGACCTCGGCGACCAGGTGCGGCGGGCAGATCATGTCGTCGGCGAAGCCGATCGCCCGGCAGGGCACCGTGATCCGACGCAGCGCCTCCCGGCGGTCCGAGAGGATGTCGACCGCGTACTGGCCCTCGGCGGTGCCGTTGCCGCCGCCGGTGAGCTCGAAGATGTCCAGCCAGCTGCTGCTTTCGGCGTCCCGGGCCAGGGTGGCGGGGGAGAGCATCTCCAGAGCCGTCCGCATCGCCTGGTACTTGGGAGGCAGCGTGATGCCGCTCTCGCGCAGCTCCCGGTCCCCCGCCGACATGGCCAGGCGCGTCGCGTCGGAGCGCGCCCGGGCGGCGATCAGCACCGCGCAGCGCACCAGGTGCGGGGCCCGGATCGCGAGCTCCTGGGCGATCGCGGCACCGAGGGACGTTCCGACGATGCGGCACGGTCCGAGGCCCAGCGCCTCGATCAGGCCCTTGGTGTCGGCGACCATGTCGGCCATGGAGTACGCACCGGGGGGCGCGTCGGAAGGGGCGATGCCGCGGTTGTCGAAGACGATCGTCTCGTAGCCGGCCTGGTTCAGCGCGGGGGTCTGGTGCATGGTCCAGACGTGACCGGCCGCCCCGGAACCCATGATGAGGAGCACGGGTTCGCCCTGGCCGGAGCGCTGGTAGGCCAGCCGGATCCCATTGGTGCTCACAAACGGCATGGCGCGCCCTCGTTGACGGTCGTCGCGTGCAGGAAGTCTCCTGGGCGCCGCCGGAGCGGCAACGCCGTTTTTCACCATGGCATTCGCTCTGCGGGCCGATCAAGAGCCGCCGACCGCCTGCCCGTTGATGCCGCGGCTCACTCCCACGCCGTTCAACTGACGCCCTGCCGCAGTTGAACGGCTCCCCGCCCGGGCGATGCGGCGGCCCGGCGGCGGGTGCGCGTTTCAAGAGCCGTGCGGCGCCTCGGAGTGTTGATCGACCGCATGCCTCGGGGCCATCCTGCTAGAGGCGAGCGCACCCTGTGTGCGGCGAAGCCGGCGCAGGCCGCCGGCGCCTTGGACTTCGAAGTGGGCGCTGGGCTCGGGCACGCGCTGGGCTGCTCGATGTTGGTCGTGTTCTCCTGGAGGGATGGTCGCAGATGCCCGATGAGCGGCTTCTGCGGCCGAAGGTCATGAGTGAGTCACTGATGGACGGGTTCTGCGCCCGGCCCTCCACGATTGCGCCGGTTCAGGCGGCCGTGAGCCGAGCGGCGCGCAGGACCGCCACGTCGGGGGCCGCGTTCATCAGCGTGGACGGCACCGCCGGTGACCGGTGCACGTCGGACGTCCTGCCGATCCGAGACAGCCGATGGCGGTACCCCGGGCCGTCGCGCCCCGAGTGGATTCCCCGTAGTACCGACCGTCGTTTGGCCACCGACCTTCCAGGAGGTATCTCCATGGCTGTACAAGACATCGCCTATTTCGAGTTGTACACACGCGACAAAGTGAAAACTGTCGATTATTTCGTCTCAGCCATGGGCTTCACGCGGGTCGCGGACTGCGTGGAGGTCGACCGGAGTTCGGTGCTGCTGAGCCAGGGTGGGGTGCGGCTCCTCGTCACCTCCGGCCGGGGCATCTGGAGGTTCCTGGAGAAGCACGGTGACGGAATCGCCGATATCGCGATGACCTGTGACGACGTCGCGGCGACCCGCCGCGCGGCGCTGGCGGCCGGCGCCGAGCCGGTCGGCACGCTGCGGGAGTACCCGGTGGTCTCGGGCTTCGGCGACGTCTCCCACACCCTGCTCCCGGCGAACGGCGGCCTGGTGGACGGGCTGCCGGTCTGCCGCAGGTGGACCCCCACGCGGATGGAGCCGGCCGCGGAGGCGGGGCGGATCACCGCGTTGGGCCATGTCGCGGTCTGCGTCAACGCCGGCACCCTGGCGCAGTACGCCGACTTCTACCGGGACGCCTTCGGCTTCTCCCGTCACGCCGGCGAGTGCGTGGCCCTCGGCGGGCAGGCGATGGAGGCGGTCGTCGTCCGCAGCGCCTCCGAGCGCGTCGACATCACCCTGGCCGCGCCGGATCCGGGGAGGGACCCAGGCCGGCTCGACGCCTTCCTGGAGCGCAACGGCGGCCCGGGCGTGCAGCACCTCGCCTTCCTGGTCGAGGACATCGTTCCCGCGGTGCGTGAATTCCGTGGCCGCGGCATCGAGGAGCTGCGCGACGCCCACCTGCCCGCTGACCGCGATGAGTGGGGCCCGCTGCCGCAGCTGTTCAGCCGCTCGCCCCACGAGGCCGACACGCTCTTCTTCGAGCTCATCCAGCGCCGGGGCTCCCGGGCCTTCGGCAGCGCCGACATCGGGGCCCTGTACGAAGCCGTGGAGCGCGACCGGCTGGCTTCCCGGTGACCGCCCCCGGCCAAGCCGCGGCCCACGGCGCGGACCTGTGGAAGCAGGAGCTGCACGGCAGCGTCAGCGACCCGGTGCTGGACACCATGAACTTCCTGAACGAGATCACCCACCGTTACCCTGCGGCGGTCTCCTTCGCACCGGGCCGCCCCTACGACGGCTTCTTCGAGACCGAGCAGATCTTCGAGCACCTGCGCCGCTACCTGGACCACCTGGAGGCGAACGGGGCCTCGCCCGCGCAGATCCGCTCCGCGCTCTTCCAGTACGGCCCGACCAGCGGTCAGATCCGCGAGCTGATAGCCGACTGGCTGCGCCAGGACGAGTCCATCGACGTCTCCCCGGAGTCGATCGTGGTCACCGTCGGCGCCCAGGAGGCGATGTTCCTCGCCGTGCGGGCGCTCATCGCGGGGCCGCAGGACGTTCTGCTGGTCTCCAGCCCCTGCTACGTGGGCATCACCGGCGCGGCCCGCCTGCTCGACGTCGACGTGAGCGCGGTCGCGGAGGGCGAGGACGGTTTCAGCTGCGCCGACCTGGAGGCGGCGATCCTCGCCGAGCGGGCGCGCGGACGCCGACCCCGCGCCTTCTACGTGATCCCCGACCACTCCAACCCCTCGGGTACCACCATGTCCCTGGAGGTCCGCCGGGAACTGCTCGAACTCGCGGCCCGTCAGGACATCCTGCTGCTGGAGGACAGCCCCTACCGGCTGGTCAGCCCGGGCAGGCAGCTGCCGACCCTCAAGTCCCTGGACCGCGAGCGCCGGGTCCTCCACCTGGGCTCGCTCTCCAAGACGCTCTTCCCCGGCGCCCGGGTGGGCTTCGCCATCGCGGACCAGGTGGTCGCCGACGGCGTCGGCGGCACCGGACTGCTGGCGGACGAGCTGACCAAGATCAAGAGCATGGTCACGGTGAACACCTCCCCGGTGAGCCAGGCCGTCGTTGCGGGGATGCTCCTCGCCGCCACCGGCCGCACCGCCGAGGTCAATGCCGAGACGGCCGCGTACTACGGCGACGCGATGCGGGTCACCCTCCAGCAGCTGGCGGAGAACTTCCCGCTCGAGGATCGGGCCGCTCTCGGCGTCCGCTGGAACGAGCCCAGTGGGGGCTTCTTCCTGGCCCTCGACGTCCCGTTCCGCGCGGACAACGCCGCGCTGGTGCGCTCGGCGGAGGAGTTCGGGGTCATCTGGACGCCGATGTCCTACTTCTACCCGCACGAGGGCGGCGAGCAGAGCCTGCGGCTGTCCGTCAGCTATCTCACCCACGCGGAGATCTCGGACGGCATCAAGCGGCTGGCCGCCTTCATCCGAACCCAGGCCGCCCAGGCCTGACCCACCACCACGGAGGGAGCGGGTGCCCCCCGCCGAGCGTCCGGGGCCCCGGTGATCGCGCCGCACCGGTCACCCGCGTGCGGCACGACCACACCGTCCCCACCTGCGCGGTCAGCTCGGCGAGCGGCTCTCCCCCGGAGCGGAGGGATGCCCCCGGGCCGCCCCCGGGCTCAGGCCAGCTGCTCCAGGGCGATGGTGAAGGCGGTGCTCGCCAGGCCGGTGAGGTCGGGGGAGCGGTCGTGGCAGCGGTGCAGGGCGGTGGCGATGGTGCGCGAGACGTCGTCGAAGACGGCGGTGTCGGTGATCCGGGCGGTGCTGTCCATGAGCAGGGCGAAGGTGCGGGCCATGCCGCAGTTGGCGAGGAAGTCGGGGATGACGGCCACGCTCTTGTCCGCGTGCTCGTAGGTGGGGCCGTAGAAGATCTCCGGGTCCGCGAAGGGCACGTTGGCGCCGCAGGCGATGACCTCCAGGCCGCCGGCCGCCAGGCGGTCGACCTGCTCGCGGGTGACCAGGCGCGAGGCCGCGCAGGGCAGGAAGACCTCCGCTCCCAGGTCCCAGACGCGGGCGTCGACCTCGGCGGGGGTGAGCAGGCCGGGCGCCCGGAGGGTGTTGCCGCGGCGGTTCAGCAGGAGCTCGCGGACCTCGTCGAGGCCGAAGCCGTCCGGGTTCAGCAGGCCGCCCTCGCGGTCGATGATGCCCACGACGCGGGCACCCGACTGCGCCGCGTAGTAGGCGGCGGTGGCGCCCACGTTGCCCCAGCCCTGGACGACGACGCGCTTGCCGGCGAGGTCGCCCCCGTAGGTCGCGTAGAAGTGCCGGACCGACTCGGCCACGCCCCAGCCGGTGATCAGGTCCGAGACCGTGTACCGCCGCTCGGGAGCGGGGGAGAACCGCGGGTCCTCGACGACCTTGGCCACGCCCTGGCGCAACTGTCCCACCCGGCGCACCCGGTCGGCGGGGCCGTAGTGGCCCTGGACGACGCCCTCCTGCGGGTGCCACAGGCCCAGGCTCTCGGTGAGCGGGACGACCTCCGCCCCCTCGTCCACGTTCAGGTCGCCGCCGGTGCCGTAGTAGCTGCGCAGCAGCGGGGTGATGGCCTGGTACCAGCGGGTGAGGACGCCCTCCTTGCGCGGGTCGAGCGGGTCGAAGTCGATGCCCGACTTCGCGCCGCCGATCGCCGGACCCGAGACGGTGAACTTGATCTCCATGGTCTTGGCCAGCGACTCGACCTCGTGCCGGTCCAGGCCGGCCCGCATCCGGGTGCCGCCGCCGGCCGCGCCGCCGCGCAGCGAGTTGATGACGACCCAGCCCCGGGCCGGTGTCTCGCTGTCGTGCCACTCGAAGACGATCTGCGGCGCTCTCGCCTCGAAGGCGGCCAACTGGGTGATCACGACTGCTCCTTGGGGAGGTGCTGAGAGAAGTGGGGGTGGGCGGTGGCGGGCAGGACGCGCCCGGCGACCTCGCCCAGGCCGATGCGGGTGCCGCCCGGGCCGGGGGCCGTGGCGCGGATGACGACCTCGTCGCCGTCCTCCAGGAAGCTGCGCACCGAGCCGTCCGGCAGGGTGAGGGGCTCCTGGCCGCCCCAGCTCAGCTCCATCAGCGAGCCGCGCTCGTCCGGCCCGGGGCCGCTGACGGTGCCGGAGGCGAAGAGGTCGCCGGGCCGCAGACAGGCGCCGTTGACCGTCATGTGCGCCAGCATCTGCGCCGGGGTCCAGTACATCGACGCGTACGGCGGGTGGGAGATCGGGTGCCCGTTGAGGAGGACCTCCATCGCCAGGTCCAGGCCCCAGGGCTGACCGCCCGTCAGGTAGGGCAGTGGCTGGGGGTCCTGGACCGGCGGGCTGGTCCTGGCGTGCTCGAGCGCGGCGAGCGGCACGATCCAGGCGGACACCGAGGTGGCGAAGGACTTGCCGAGGAAGGGCCCGAGCGGGACGTACTCCCAGGCCTGGATGTCGCGCGCCGACCAGTCGTTGACCAGGCAGACGCCGAAGACGTGGTCGGCGAACTGGGCCGGGGCGAGGGGCCGGCCGGGCTCGGTGCCCGCGCCCACGACGAAGCCGACCTCGGCCTCGATGTCCAGGCGCACGCTGGGGCCGAAGGAGGGCAGCGCGTCGGCGGGTGCCTTGCGCTGGCCGTTCGGCCGCGGCACGGGGGTGCCGGAGACCACCACGGTGCCCGAGCGGCCGTGGTAACCGATGGGCAGGTGCTTCCAGTTGGGGGTGAGCGGGTCGGATCCCGGCCGGAACATCCGGCCGATGTTGCCCGCGTGGTGCTCGCTGGCGTAGAAGTCCACGTAGTCGCCCACGGCGACGGGCAGGTGGAGCCGGACCTCGTCGAGCGCCAGCAGGGCGGGCTCGACCCTCGCGCGCCACCGCTCCTCGGTGAGCAGCTCGGTGATCCGCGCCCGGACCTCGTCCCAGCGTGAACGTCCCTGTGCCAGGAAGGCGTTGAGGGTGGGCTCGGCGAAGACCGGATCGTCCAGCACGGCCGCCAGGTCCAGGACCCGGTCGCCGATACGGACGCCCGCGAGCGGGCCGGTGTCCGGGGTCGAGAAGACCCCGTAGGGCAGGTTCGCCAGGCCGAAGGGGGAGTCCGGCGGAACGTCGAGCCAGGTCATGCGTCGGTCTCCTGCGGGTGGCGCACCAGAGCCAGTGCGGTCAGGTCGGTGATCGGATCGGTGATGCTGCAGGTCCCGAAGGACAGGAAGCGGGTACGGGCGTGCGCGAGCCGGCCGTCCTCGGCGGCCGCGACGACCTGCCGGGCCACCTCCCGCGGCTCGCGCTGCGCGAGGATCGCCGCCAGCTCCGCCTCCTGCCCGCCGTGCAGGGCGGCGGCCGTGGCCAGCAGCAGGTTGAGGAAGCCGTGCTGCTCCAGCGTGCCGTCCGTGTGCCGCACGGCGTGGTGCAGACCCGCCGTGCACTTGAACGGCAGCTCGCGCCGGACGGCGGCGAGCACCGAGTGGGCCAGCTCGGCCTCGTCCGGGTGCGCCTGCGGGACCAGGCCACCGGTGCGGAACTTGGCCCGGTACCGGGTGCCGGCGAGGGCGTCGAGGACGGCCGAGCGCCGCTCGTCGCGGGGAACCTCGACGTAGCCGGTGGCGCCGTCGGGCAGCTGCGCGTCCAGCGCCGCGAGCGCCTCGGCGACCAGGACCGACGGCGGCAGCGCGACCTCCACGGCCACCAGCCGGCCCGGCGGGCGCTGCTGCCAGGCGTGCAGCACCTCGGGCAGGCCGCAGGGCCCCTGCGGCAGCGTGAGGCTCAGCTCCAGCGGAGCGTCCACCTCACCGGACCGGTCGGCCGGGCAGACGAACGAGCCGACGAACGGCGCGTACCAGGCCGAGCGGTGGCCCTGGTGCGCCGGAACCGCCTGGAGCAGCGGCAGGTCGCCCGGGGGGAAGACGGCCGCGTCGTCGAACAACCCGTGGAAGGCGCCTTCGAGTTCGGTGCTCACTGCGCACTCCCCTGCTGCCGGGCCCAGGTCCAGGCGTAGTTCGGGTCCTCGGACCCCTGCCCGGCGACGCCGAGCCCCAGCGGGCGGAAGGTGTCGACCATCACCGCGAGCTCGTCGAAGAACTCGGCGCCGATGCTGCGCTCGTAGGCGCCCGGCTGCGGACCGTGCGAGTGACCGGCCGGGTGCAGGCCCACCGAGCCCTGCCCGATGCCGGAGCCCCGGCGCGCCTCGTAGTCGCCGCCGCAGTAGAACATGACCTCGTCCGAGTCCACGTTCGCGTGGTAGTACGGCACCGGCACCGCGAGCGGGTGGTAGTCGACCTTGCGGGGAACGAAGTTGCAGATCACGAAGTTGGGACCCTCGAACACCTGGTGCACGGGTGGCGGTTGGTGCACCCGCCCGGTCACCGGCTCGAAGTCGGCGATGTTGAAGGTGTACGGGTACAGGCAGCCGTCCCAGCCCACCACGTCGAAGGGGTGGCGCTGCTGGACGTGCACCGTGCCCGCCTGCCCGCCCGGTCCCGCGCCGCGGTGCCGGACGTACACCTCGCTCTCGCCACCGGCGACGACCAGCGGCTCGGCCGGTCCGTGCAGGTCCCGCTCGCAGTACGGGGCGTGCTCCAGCAACTGCCCGTAGCGGGACAGGTAGCGCTTGGGCGGGGTGATGTGGCCGTCCGCCTCGATCACGTAACCGCGCAGCGGTGCGCCGCCGTCCGGGACCCAGCGGTGCGTGGTCCCGCGCGGCAGCACCACGTAGTCCCCGGAGCGGACCGGCAGCACGCCGAAGGTGGTCTCCACCGTGCCGCCACCGGACTCGACGTAGACGCACTCGTCCCCGACGGCGTTGCGGTACAGCGGACTTGCCGCGTCGGCCAGCACGTAGGACAGCCGCACGTCGGCGTTGCCCAGGACCAGCCGGCGGCCGGTGACCACGTCCACGGACCCGGCGCGCTCCTCGGTGAAGAGCGCGTGCGGGCGGAAGTGCCGTGGCAGCAGCGGGGCGTTGGGCACGGTGCGCTGGTCCGGCAGCTCCCACGCGCGGGCGGCGACCAGCGCGGAGGGGATGCCCTCGTGGTAGAGCAGCGAGGAGTCGCTGGAGAAGCCCTCCTCGCCGACCAGCTCCTCGTAGTACAGGCCGCCGTCCGGGCGGCGGTGCTGGGTGTGACGCTTGGGCGGGACGTGGCCCACCCGGCGGTAGTACGGCATGTCGGGCCTCTCCGGGACAGCCTAGAAGTTGCCGCGCTTGGCCTGCTCGCGCTCGATGGCCTCGAACAGCGCCTGGAAGTTGCCCTTGCCGAAGCCCAGCGAGCCGTGGCGCTCGATGAGTTCGAAGAACACGGTCGGACGGTCGCCGATCGGCTTGGTGAAGATCTGCAGCAGGTAGCCGTCCTCGTCGCGGTCGACCAGGATGCCGCGGGAGGCCAACTCCTCGACGGGCACCCGGACCTCGCCGATCCGGGCGCGCAGGGCGGGGTCGGTGTAGTAGCTCTCCGGGGTGTCCAGGAACTCCACGCCCTTGGAGCGCAGCACGTCCACCGTGGTGATGATGTCGTTGGTGGCGAGCGCCAGGTGCTGGACGCCGGGGGACCGGTAGAAGTCCAGGTACTCGTCGATCTGCGAGCGCTTCTTCGCCACGGCCGGCTCGTTGAGCGGGAACTTGACCCGGTGGTTGCCGTTGGCCACCACCTTGCTCATCAGCGCCGAGTACTCGGTGGCGATGTCGTCGCCGACGAACTCGGCCATGTTGGTGAAGCCCATGACGCGGTTGTAGAACCCCACCCACTCGTCCATGCGCCCGAGTTCGACGTTGCCCACCACGTGGTCCAGGGCCTGGAACAGGCGCTTGGGCTCGCCGGCCGGCTTGACCCAGCCGCCGCCGCGGGCGACGTACCCCGGCAGGTAGGGGCCGCGGTAGCCGGAGCGGTCCACCAGGGAGTGCCGGGTCTCGCCGTAGGTGGCGATGGCGGCCATGCGCACGGTGCCGTGCTCGTCGCTCAGGTCGTGCGGCTCGACCAGGACGGTCGCACCCGCGGCGCGGGCGTGGTCGATGCACTTGTCCACGTCCGGGACCTCGAGGGCGATGTCGATCACGCCGTCGCCGTGGCGGCGGTGGTGGTCCAGCAGCTCGCTGTCCGGGTCGACGCCGCCCTTGAGGACGAAGCGGGCCGCGCCCGAGCGCAGCACGTAGGCGTGGTGGTCGCGGTTGCCGGTGGTGGGACCGGAGTAGGCGACGAGCTCCATGCCGAAGACGGCCTGGAAGAAGAGCGAGGCCTGGGTGGCGTTGCCGACCGACCAGACCACGGCGTCCCAGCCGGTCACCGGGAAGGGGTCCCGCTCGCCGTCGTACTCCACGAGCCCGACCAGCTGCCGGAGCTGCTGGAGATCCAGCTCGGCGAGGCGTTCCTGGCTGGTCAGCGTGTCCTGAACCGTCATGCTGCGTCCTCCTTGACTGAGCACCTGCGGCGTTCGACGCAGAGGACACCCCACCATCACCGTGGTGTGCAACTGTCCCGTCACGTGCTGTTCACTCTGCTCAATGTGCGCAGCGCGGCGAGCGGAAAGCTGGACAGGTTGTCCAGTGAACGCGGTCAGGTCCCGGTCACTCGCCCCGCTGCCCGATCGCCTGGCTCAGCTGGTGGGCGGCCTCCAGCAGCAGCCGGCCGTACTCGTCCTGGCGTTCGCCGGTGAAACGCTGCTCCACACCGGTCAGGCTCAGCGCCCACCCCGGTTGGTCGCGCGAGTCGAAGACCGCCGCGCCCATCCCCCAGCTGCCCTCGACGATGTGGCCCGCGTTGAGGGCCCAGCCGCGCCGGCGCGTGTCGGCGATGCGGGAGCGGAGCCGGTCCTGGGCGTGCGCCGAGCCGAACTCGTGGGTCAGCTCGACGCGCGACAGGAAGAGGTCCATGTCCCGCTCCGGCAGGTGCGCCAGGATCGCGAGGCCCGCGGAGGCGACGCCGAGCGGCAGCCGCAGCCCCTCGTAGAGCACGTGGGAGCGGATCGGGAAACTGCCGTCCTCGCGGATGAGGCAGACCGTCTCGTCGCCCCGCCTGGCTGAGAAGAACGCGCTCTCGCCGGTGCGGCGGGCCAGCTGCTGCACGAACGGCCGGGCACAGCGGGTCACGTCGTAGCGTTCCGCCGCCGTCCTGCCGAGCAGGTACAGCTCGGCCCCGAGCACCCAGTTCGCAGACCCGGGGAGGCGTTCGACCAGTCCCTCGCGCTCCAGCCCGACCAGCAGGCGGTGCACCGTGGGCCGCGGCAGCCCGGTGTCGGCGGCGACCCGGGTGGTCGTCGCCCCGCCCGGCTCACGGCCCGAGAGGACCCGCAACACGGCGGCACAGCGCCCCAGGACGTCCAACGGAGTGTTCACTGGATGAACGATAGGCCAGCCGCGTGTTCATCGTGCGACTGAAAACGGGCCGATCGCCGCTCGGTGGTTGACCGCCCTGACCGCGCTGCCTTGAATCACCGCGTGGACAAGACAGTGGAGACGGCGGCAGACGCCGTAGCGGACATCCCCTCGGGCGCGACGCTCGCCGTGGGCGGGTTCGGGTTGTGCGGCATCCCGGCGGTACTGATCCAGGCCCTGCTCGAACACGGCGCCGCGGACCTCGCCGTCGTGTCGAACAACTGCGGCACGGACGACTGGGGACTCGGGCCGCTGCTGCACGGGCGGCGGGTGCGCCGGGTGACGGGGTCCTACGTGGGGGAGAACAAGGAGTTCGCCCGCCAGTACCTGGGGGGTGAACTCGAGGTCGAGCTCACGCCGCAGGGCACGCTCGCCGAGCGGATGCGCGCCGGCGGGTCGGGGATCCCGGCCTTCTACACCGCCACCGGCGTCGGCACGCAGGTCGCCGACGGGGGACTCCCGTGGAAGTACGACGCCGAGGGCCGGGTGGCCCTCGCCTCGCCCGCCAAGGAGGTCCGCTCCTTCGACGGCCGGGACTACGTCCTGGAGGAGTCGCTGGTCGCGGACTTCGGTCTGGTGCGCGCCTGGAAGGGGGACCGGCACGGCAACCTCGTCTTCCGGGCCTCCGCGCGGAACTTCAACCCGCTGGCCGCGATGTGCAGCCGGATCACGATCGCCGAGGTGGAGGAACTGGTGGAGCCGGGCGAACTCGACCCCGACCTGATCCACACCCCGGGGATCCACGTACAGCGCGTGCTGGCGCTCACCGAGGAGCAGGCGGCGCAGAAGCAGATCGAGAAGAGGACCGTACGGTGAGCTGGACCCGCGAAGAGATGGCCGCCCGGGCGGCCGCGGAGCTGACCGGCGGCAGCTACGTCAACCTCGGCATCGGCCTGCCGACGCTCGTCCCCAACTACGTGCCCGAGGGCCTGGAGCTGGTGCTGCACTCGGAGAACGGCATCCTCGGGGTGGGCCCCTACCCCTCGCCCGAGGAGGTCGACCCGGACCTGGTCAACGCCGGCAAGGAGACGGTGACCGTCAACCGCGGCGCGTCCTACTTCGATTCGGCCGCCTCCTTCGGCATGATCCGCGGCGGCAAGATCGACGTGGCGATCCTGGGGGCGATGCAGGTCTCCGTCCGCGGCGACATCGCCAACTGGATGATCCCCGGGAAGATGGTCAAGGGGATGGGCGGCGCGATGGACCTGGTCCACGGGGCCAAGCGGGTCATCGTCCTGATGGAGCACGTGGCCAGGGACGGCGCGCACAAGATCGTGGACGAGTGCTCGCTGCCGCACACCGGCCGGGGCGTGGTCCAGCGCATCATCACCGACCTGGGCGTGATCGACGTGGTGGACCCGGGCACCGGGCGGAGCGCGGCCGCGGGCACGGCCGGGGAGCGGATCCTCAAGCTGGTCGAGCTCGCACCCGGCGTCAGCGAGCACGAGATCCGCGAGAGGACCGGGCCCGAACTGCACTGACCGGGGGCCGCGGGCCCGGCTGCTCACCGGCCGGCCAACGGGGGAGTGCGTTTGGCGGCGCGGCTGACGATGGCCGTCTCGACGTGGGTGATGCCCAGGCCGACCAGGTCCCGGGAGAGGAAGCCGTAGAGCGCGGCCAGGTCCGGGAAGTACGCGGCCGCGTGCAGGTTCGAGGGTCCCGAGGTGGCGAACGCGCCGTGTACCGCCGGGTGGTCGGCCAGCGCCTTTCCGGTGGCGGCCAGTTGGTCGGGGGGCACGTGCAGCAGGAGTTTGGCCTCGATGAGCAGCCCGAGGTGGCGCGGATCGACCAGGACCTGGGTGACCAGACGTCCCTGGGCGGCCAGTTGGGACAGGCGGCGGCGGACCGTGCTCTCCGGGTGACCGGTGCGCGCGGCCAGGGCCGTCGAGGTCAGCCGCGCGTCGTCGGTGAGGGCGTCGATGAGGGACTGCTCCAGGGCGTCGGTGTCGACGCCGTACGGGCCCGGTGAAGCGGCGGCGGTCACCTCGGGGAGCGGCGGGGCCGGGCTCAGTGCCGCGCGTTCGGGCGCGGTCAGCACGTGGTGACGCCACTCGGAGGTGAGCCGGAAGACGTGCAGGATCGTGGCGCTCTCCAGGGACGTCACCGCCTGGGTGGAGGGCAGTTGGCGGAAGACCAGCGGGTCGCGTGAACCCGGCTCGGTGCGGGCGACCGCGAAGATCTCGTCACCCGAGGTGGTGACGTCGATGAACGGGATGTCCTCGCGCGCCGCGAGCGCGGCCACGATCGTGTCGAGCTTGCCCCGCAGGACCCGGATGCGCAGGAACAGGGCCCCGGCCGAGCCGCCGCCCCGCGGCCGGGCGACCGGTGAGATCACCACCCGCACGGTGCCGTCGGCGCCGAGCGCGTGCAGGCGGCGGCGCACGGTGGCGGGGCTGAGCCCCAGCACCTGGGCGGCCCGTTCCGCGGTGAGGCGGCCGTCCCACTGCAGCGCGGCCACCAGCCGCTGATCGGTGGGGCTCAGTACGGAATTCGCCGATGCTCGCGCCATGAGGGCAAGTTTCGCCCATTCCGCGCTCCCACGGACCCCGTTGCGGGGACCTCGCCACCAGCATGGAGATCAGCCGCTTTGAGCCGGCGGTGCGACGACGCCGCGGGCTCGCGGCTTCCCAGCACCCCCGCAACGAACGATCCACCACGGAGGTCCAGGTGCCCGCGATCAGGCAACGGGAGAAGACACGCTTCGTCAGCAGCGGCACCTCGTGTGCGGCCTGGCACTATCCGGGATCCAACGGCGGCTGCGTGATCATGGCCGGCGGAACCTCGGTGACCAAGGAACCGGCCTCGGACCTGTTCGCCGCACGGTTCCACGCCGCCGGTTTCTCGGTCCTGGCCTTCGACCACCGACGGTTCGGCGAGAGCGGGGGAACGCCGCGCCAGATCGTGCGCTTCGACGAGCAGGTCGCCGACTGGCACGCCGCGGTCGACTACGCGGCCACCCTGCCCGACGTCGACCCGGACCGGATCGCCCTGTGGGGCTTCTCGCTCGCGGGCGGGCACGTCTTCCGGGTCGCGGCCGACCACCCGCGACCGGCCTGCGCGATCGCCCAGACCCCGCTGGTCGACGGCCGCGCGGTCGCTCCGCACGCGCTGCGCTCCATGACACCGCTCGCGGCACTGGGTCTGTTCGGCCGGGGCATCGCGGACGCGCTCGGGGGTCTGGTCGGACGGCCGCCGCTGCTGGTCCCCACCGCCGGTGTGCGCGGCACGGTCGCCGCGCTCACCACGCCCGACACGATGGACGGCGACCGGGCGCTCGACCCCGACGGTCGTCACACCACCTGGGAGCAGACGGTCGCCGCACGGATCGCCCTGCGGATCGGCGGGTACCGGCCCGGCCGCCACGCCTCCCGGATCCGCTGCCCGCTGCTGGTGGTGGTCTGCGACCAGGACCAGAGCGTGCTCGCCGGCCCCGCCGTGCGGGCGGCCGCCAACGCGCCGGACGCCGAGGTGCTCCACCTGACGGGCCGCCACTACGCCCCGTTCCTGGAGGCGCACGAGCAGGCCGTCGAGGCGCAGCTCGCCTTCCTGCGCCGGCACCTGGTCGACGGCGCCCACC
Source organism: Kitasatospora nipponensis (assembly GCF_039528135.1). Taxonomy (NCBI): domain Bacteria; kingdom Bacillati; phylum Actinomycetota; class Actinomycetes; order Kitasatosporales; family Streptomycetaceae; genus Kitasatospora; species Kitasatospora nipponensis. The sequence continues at coordinate 29,752 of NZ_BAAALF010000062.1, forward strand.
GGTGAGCCGGGGCACCCGCCCGGGCCGTCTGCCCGTTCCACCTGTCCGTTCCACCCGCGAGAGAGGTGTCGTTCATGGCCAGGCTTCTGAAGTGGCTGGTGCTGATCATGGGGATCGTCTGCGCGGCGATCGGCGTCGTGCACTTCGCCCTCGGCATCGACTCGGTACCGGGTGAGGGGTCGGCCGGTGCGACCGTGGACAGTCGGGAGCGCTACTACGGAGCGATCTTCCTCGGGTACGGTCTCGCCTGGATCTGGGCCGCCCGGCAGTCGCCGGTCCCGGCGCGCGTGGTGCGATGGCTCGCCGGCATCTGCCTGCTCGGGGGCCTGGGCCGGATCGCCTCGATCGCGATCCACGGCTGGCCGCAGTGGTTCCAGATCGTCCTGGCGGCCACCGAACTCGCCCTGCCCCCGGTGTACTTCCTGCTGGCGACCGCGGACGAGAAGGCGGCGCCGGGCCGGCCGGGCCGGCCGGCCGACACCGCTGCCGGCGTGGACCGCGCGCACCCCGTGCGGCGCTGAGGGCTGAGTCTGCGGTGAACCGCCCGCCGGTCCTTCGTGGGTTCGCCCACTTCGGGGCGCTACGGCGCGGTGGTGCCGAGCACGGTGCAGACCGCCGCCCGCAGCAGGGCCTGCTCGGCGGCCGCGGGGCCGGGGGCGGCCAGGCCGAAGATGGTGGGGACCAGGACGGTCACGGTGCCCCGGCCCTGGGCGTCGGTGTAGGCCTGGCTGGAGTACCCGGCGGCCTGGCCGTCGTGGCCCCACACCGTGCCGCAGGGGAGGACGGCCCTGCGCAGGCCCAGCCCGTAGCCGTCCCCGGCCGGTTGCCGCGGGTCCTCGGGGACGGTGGTCCGCATCTCGGCGAGCTGGGCGGCGGGCAGCAGCCGGCCGGAGAGCAGGGCCCGGTCGAAGCGGGCCCAGTCGGCGGCGGTGGACACGATGCCGCCCGCCGCCCACAGCGTGCTGTGGTTGATCGCGGTGGTGTCGACCCACGCGCCGCGCGCCGGACCCGCGAAGGAGGTGCCCGCCGGGACCCCGGGCGGCAGGAACGGGGCGAGGTGCGCGGCGTCGGGCTCGTACCCGTGGGCCTGGCGGCGGTCGGCGGCGGGGCCGTCGGCGGGGCCCGTGCGGCGCCTGGGACTGCTGCTCGACCATGACTGCTGCTCCTGGGAGTCGGCGTTCCTTCTCGCTCTCGAAGGCCGGTCTGCTGTCGAGCCGGACCGAGCACACGGGGGCAACTACCCCACTTCAGTGGGGGATTGCCCCCGGGTCCACCCGCTTCGCCGGCGCGCCCCGGACGCCGGACGCCGGACGTCGGTCAGCTCGACTTCTGCCCGTCGAGCGTCTCGCGCAGGATGTCGGCGTGGCCGGCGTGCTGGGCCGTCTCGGCGATGAGGTGCGTCAGCACGCGGCGCACGCTGCGCACCGCCCCCGGCTCGTTCCACGGCGCCTCGGGCAGCGGGTGGGTGGCCGACAGGTCGGGGACGGTGGCGATGATCTCCGCGGTCCGGGCGGCGACCTCCGCGTACCGCGCGACGATCCCGTCGAGGCTCTCGCCGGGCAGCAGCTGGAAGTCCAGCTGGTGGTCGATCGCCCACTGCGGGTACTCGCGGGCGGTGCCCGCCGCGAAGTCCTGCCAGGTCACGCCCTCGGGCAGGTCGTAGCGCATGGCCGAGGGGCCCTCGACGACGAAGCGCAGCCAGGCCTGCTCCATGGACGCGACGTGCTTGACCAGGCCGCCCAGGCACAGCGCGCCGGCCGTCGGGCGCTCGGCCGCCTGCTCGTCGCCGAGCCCGCGCACGGTGGTGAGCAGGGCGGCCCGCGCGGCGGTGAGCTGGTCGAGCAGGTCGGTCCGCTCGGCGTCCAGGGGCGCGGAGGTCACGGGGGTGGTGGGGGTGGTCATCGTTGTCAGGTCCTTCGCGTGGTTCCGGTCGTTCTCGGTCATGGGACGACCTTCGCAGCGGTAGCGGTCAGGCAGTGGCCGCTTCCTGCGGCACCCTGGGACCATGCCGAAGACCTCAGCGCGACTGCTCTCGCTGCTCTCCCTGCTGCAGGTGCGCCGGGACTGGCCGGGGCCGCTGCTGGCCGAGCGCCTCGACGTCAGCCCGCGCACCGTACGCCGCGACGTCGACCGCCTGCGTGAACTCGGCTACCCCGTCGTGGCCTTCAAGGGACCCGAGGGCGGGTACCGGCTCGACGCCGGCACCCGGTTGCCGCCGCTGCTCTTCGACGACGAGCAGGCCGTCGCCCTCGCCGTCGCCCTGCGGATCGCCACCACCACCGGCGCCGGCATCGAGGAGGCCGCGGCCCGCGCGCTGACCACCGTCCGGCAGCTCATGCCCGCCCGGCTGCGCCACCGCGTCGACACCCTCCAGGTCACCGCGGTCCCGCGACCCGCGACCCGGCCGGACCCGCAGGTCGACAGCGGCGTGCTCGCGGCCCTCAGCGCGGCCGTCCACGCCCGCGAGGTGCTGCGTTTCGACTACGCCCCCGCCTCCACCGCTGCTCCGCCCCGCCGGGTGCAGCCCCACCACCTCGTCACCCGCGGCGGACGCTGGTACCTCGTCGCCTGGGACCTCGACCGCGCGGACTGGCGCACCTTCCGCGCCGACCGGATCACCCCGCGCACCCCCACCGGACCGCGCTTCACCCCGCGCGAGGTGCCCGGCGGGAACGTGGCCGCCTTCGTCGCCGGCAGGTTCCGCGGCTCGGAGGGTTCCGACGACTGGCCCTGCCACGGCGAGGTGGTCCTGGACCTGCCCGCCGCCGACGTGTCCCGCCACACCCACGACGGAGTCGTGGAGGAACTCGGCCCGCACCGCTGCCGCCTCGCCCTGGGCTCCTGGTCCTGGCCCGCCCTGGCCGCCGCCGTCGGCAGGTTCGACGCCGACATCGAGGTCATCGGCCCGCCCGAACTGCGGGACGCCTTCGCCCGGTTGGCCCGCCGCTACGCCGCGGCCGCCGGGTCGGGGGATGAGGAGGACTGTCCTCCTCCTGCTCCGGTCCGCCCGGCGCGTAGGACGGGACCGCTGCCTGCCACCGAGAATCGGACGGAGGAGGGGACGCCGTGCGCGAACGGGCGGAGCTCGAGGAATGGGTCGCGTTGATCGACGCGTGCCTCGAGCCCATCGCGAGGAGACCGGTGGACATCACCGATCCCGACTGGTCGCGGCAGCGGAGCGAAGGCCCGCATCCGCTGGACGAGGCGGGGGTGCGCCGGGAGGCCGAGGCGGCGCTGCGGGCCGTGCTCTCCCGGTACGAGGCGGGCCCCGAGGACGTGCGGCACGCCCTGCGCGCGCTCCTGGAACGGTGCCGCTCCTTCCGCTGGGCCACGGCGCTGCCCTTCGAACCAACGCCCCGGGGCTTCCGACAGCGTCTGCTGGAGATGTCGGTCGAGGACCAGGGCCCCGACACGCGGGACATGATGGTCGCCCTGAACCACCTGTGCGGGCAGGCGGGCGATGCCGGTGTCAACATCCGGCCGCTCCTGCGGGAGGTGGCCGAACTCTCCAGTGACGTCGACAAGTACGCGATGGGCTCCACACGGGGCATCCTGCACGCGGCGGCCGACAGGGAGCCCGCCGGGCCGTGGTGAGCGTCGGGTTCGGGATCGGCTGCGGGGCCGGCAGGTGCCGGCCCGCCGGCCGAAGGAGGCCGCCGCCGACCACGAGCAGCCCGCGGGCACCTTCCCTCGGAGCCGAGGGCCGAGCAATCGTAGGAGTACGCGATCGTCCAGAAGTCGCCGGTCGTGAAGGCGGCCGGGACCGGGGCGCCGCTGGTCGACTTGGTGGTGCTCGAGCCGGCGTTGACGGCGATGCCGATGATCACCGCGACGGCGAGGACCCCGGCGTAGCCGAGGCAGCCGGCCCTGCCGCGCTTCGGCTTCTGCGGGACCACAGGCTGCGGTGGCTGCTCGCCCCAGCCGGGCGGCGGCGACTCGTTACCTGTTGGTGCGGAAACGTGATCTCCGTACGCTGCCGGGCGGGCTGCGGCCCGCAGGCCGCGGGTCAGGGGCCGGTGGTCGGGGGCGGGGTGTCGGTGGCGGGGGCCGAGGCGGTGTCGAGGAGTTCGGTCTCGCGGGGGCTCAGGGTGAGGTGGACGGCTGCCAGCAGGTCGGCCAGTTGCCCGGGGGTGCGGGCGCTCGCCAGGGGGGCCAGTACCTGGGGGCGGGCCGCGAGCCAGGCCAGGGCCACGGTGGCGGGCGCCACGCCGCGGTCCGCGGCGATGAGGTCCAGCGCGGCGAGGACCCGGGGGCCCTGGGGGGTGGCCAGGTAGCGGTGGGCGTCGGGGGTGCGCGCTCCCTGGGGGGTGGGCGAGCCGGGGCGGTACTTCCCGCTCAGGAAGCCGGAGGCGAGGCCGTAGTAGGGGATGACGCCGAGCCGGTGGCGGGCTGCCTCGGGTGCCAACTCCCGTTCGTAGTCAGCTCGTTCCACCAGGTTGTAGTGCGGCTGCACGGCCACGTAGCGGGCGAGCGACTCGCGCTCGCTGAAGGCCAGCGACTGCGCCAGGCGGTCCGCGCTGATGTTGGAGGCCGCGATGTGGCGGATCTTTCCCGCGCGGACGAGTTCGTCCAGGGTGGTGATGATCTCCTCCACCGGCGTCGTCGGGTCGTCGCGGTGGGTGTAGTAGAGGTCGATGCAGTCGACGCCCAGGCGCCGCAGGGAGGCGTGCGCGGACTCCCGGATGGCGGCGGGGGAGAGCCCGCGGTCCCAGCCGCCCTTGGTCGCCAGGACCATCCGGTCCCGGTCGCGCCGGGTGGCCAGCCAGCGTCCGATGAGGGTCTCGGACTCGCCGCCGGTGTTGCCCGGGGCCCAGGCGGAGTACACGTCGGCGGTGTCGAGGTGGTTGCCGCCGGCCTCCGCGTAGGCGTCCAGGACGGCCCGGGTCTGCCGCTCGTCGGCCGTCCAGCCGAAGACGTTGCCGCCGAGTGCGAGCGGGTGGATCCGCAGGTCCGAGCCGGGGACGGGGCGGGTCGTGACTGCAGGGGTCACTGCAGCTCCTCTCCTGGGTTCGAAAACCAGATAGCATTGCAATTGCACAGTGTAATTTCACATGTTAGCCTCCTCGGGTTGTCGATCAAGACACGGGGGAGCAGATGGCAGGGCAGCACGGGGGGCAGCATCGGTCGGGTACGGTTCCCGACCGCCGGGCCACGGTCTTTCTGGTCGGCCAGACCGTCTCCGCGACCGGCACGCAGCTGACCAAGTTCGCGTTGCCGCTGATCGCGGTCCTGGGCCTGCACGCGACCCCGGCCCAGGCCGGGATGCTCGCCGCCGCGGCCTGGCTGCCGGGCCTGTTGGCGCCGCTCTACGCGGGCCTGCTGGCGGACCGGCTGCCGCGCCGCCCGCTGATGATGACGCTGGACGCCCTGCGGCTGGTGCTGGTCACGCTGCCCGCGCTGCTCGCCGCGCAGGGCGGGCTGCGGCTCTGGGTCCTGACCCTGCTGGCCGCGCTGGTCGGCCTCTGCTCCAGCGCCTACAGCACGGCGCTCTTCGCCCTGCTGCCCTCGATCGCCACCCCGGAGCAGCTGACGCGGGCCAACGGCTGGCTGGCCTCGGGGGAGTCGGCGGCCGAGATGGCGGGCCCGGCGGTGGGGGCCGTGCTGGTCCGCGTGCTCGCCGCGCCGCTGCTCCTGCTCGGTGACGCGGTGTCCTACCTCGCCTCGCTCGTCACGCTCGCCGCCGTCCGGGTGCGACCCGAGCCCGCGGCCGCGTCGGGGTCCGCAGCCGCAGCCGCAGCCGCAGCCGGGTCCGGGGCCGGGTCCGCGGGGGCGGGGGCGCCGGGCTACCTGGCCTCGATCGCCGCCGGGTTCCGGGTGCTGCCCGGGCTCCCCGCGGTGCTGCTCACCGGAGTCGCCAGTGCCGTGTTCATCGCGTTCGCCGGTGCCTGCGAGGCGCTCAAGCCGGTCTTCGCCCTGCGCGACCTGGGGCTGACCCCCACCCTCTTCGGCATCGCCATGGCCCTGGGCCTCTCCGGCGGGGTGGCCGCGGGGCTGCTCGCCCCGCGGGTCGCCGAACGGGCCGGGCTGCGCCGGACGCTGGTCGGCGGCCTCTTCCTCTCCGGGCTGGCGGAGTTCTTCATCATCTGCGGCGGCGCCCCGGGGACCTGGTACAACGCCCCGCTGGTGTCGGTCGGCGAGTGCGTGGCCGCCTTCGGGGTCACCTCGTACGTCGTGGCCAACGCCTCGCTGCGCCAGTTGCTGATCCCGGCGGACCTGCGGGGACGGGTGTTCGCGGTGTTCGGCTTCCTGAACGGGGCCGCCTACCCGCTCGGCGCCCTGCTCGGCGGCGCGCTGGCCTCGGCCGTCGGGCTGCGGACCGTGCTGGCGCTCGCCGCCACCGGACAGGTCCTGGTCGCGTGCGTGCTGGCCGCCCTGCGGCGCCGGCTGCCCGTCACCCTCGCCGAGGCCGCCCCGGCCGCCGGCGCCGACCCGGAGCCCGTCCCCGCCTGAATCCGGGTCATGCCCGCCCGGCCCGGCCCGGCCCGATCCCGCGTCATCTCGCGAGCCGCCGTGCGCGGCCCATCCCACCGGTCGCCGTGCGCGGCCGCCCCTGAGCTTCCGACCGCGACCGCGGGACGGATCCCACCGGCATTCGGAGAGGAGGTGGACACCGTGGAGGACAACATCAACGACGACATCGTCGAGGTCGAGGAGGTTTCGGCCGGCCTGCCGTAGTGGCGCACCGCGGGCAGGGTCTCGTGCGACGAGGCCCTGCCCGCACCCGTGTCGCGGCCGCGGTCACGGCCGCGACACCCCCCCATCGCCCACCGCCCATCGCCCACCGCCCACCAGCACCCCGCCAGGAGCACCGCCATGGAAAGCCGTCTGGAGTTGGCCGCCCTGCTGGCCGAGGACCTGTTCCGCAGCCCCGAGGTGGACTCGGTCTACCTCGGCGGCAGCCTGACCGCGGGCCTCGGGAACGCCACCAGTGACATCGACATCTTCGTCCTGCTGAGCGGCGAGCGGCCGCCGGCCGACGTCGCCCAACTGCTGGAGCAGGGCGAACGCCTGGACGTCGAGTACCACACGCTCGCCGAGGCGCGGGCCAGGGTCGAGCGGGTGCTGGCGGCCCGGGCCGGCGTCGGGGACCTGAGCGGGTACTGGACCGGCGAGTCCGACCTCGACTTCACGGTCCGGCTGCTGAACTGCCGTCCCGTCAGCCGCTCGCCCGCCTTCGACGCCCTGTTCCGGCAGGTCACCGACGCCGCGGCGCACATCCGCCGGCTGCTGCTCGGTGTCTACAGCGTCTACGCCCAGGCCGTCCTGGAGGACCTGCGCGGCGCCTGGGACGACGGCGACCAGGAGGCGACCGCCCACCTGGGGCAGTCGGCGCTGCTCTACGCCGCCAAGGGCGCCGCGGCGGCGGCCGGGCAGTGCTACCTCGGGACCAAGTGGGTCTTCCGCCAACTGCGCCAGGGCTACGGCGACCAGTCCCCGCACCGGGACCTGCGGTTCGGCGCGCCGGACGGCACGCCGCTGGGCGAGGCCGACGTCAGCGCGCTGACCGGCCGGGTGCAGGAGCTGCTGACGCAGAGCCAGTTGATCGGCTGGCACGGGCCGGCCGACCGCTGGCACCGGCCCACGGCGGGGACCGGCACGCTGGTGCGCAACCCCGACTTCATGCCCTTCCGGATCCCGGAGGGGGTCCTGCTGAGTCACGAGCGGGTCCGCCAGCTGGTGGTGAAGCCGCAGGTCGCCGCGGTGTGGTGGCTCTCGCACGGCCTCGCGCCCGCCGAGGTCGCCGCCACGTTGCCGGCGCTGGCGGCGCGGCTGCCGGAGGTGGCGGGCATGGGCCCGGAGCGGGTCGGGTCGGTGGTGGCGGCGCTGGTGCGCCAGGGGCTGCTGCTGGAGTCGGGGGAGCCGGGAGCGGACGCGTGACGCCCGGCACCGCGGACCTGGAGCGGCTGGCCCGTGACGTGCTGGCCGCCTGCGCCGACGGGGCGGGTCCGGTCCAGGTCTTCGCGGAGGAGACGGTGGCGCTGCGGGTGCGCTGCGCGCAGGGGGAGCGGGTCGAGACGGTCCTGGAGAGCACGGCGGGGGTCGGGGTGGCGACCGGCACGGGTGCCGAGCGCCGCTACGCCTTCGCCCCGCTGGACCGGCTGGACGCCCTGCTGCCCGCGGGCCGTCCCGTCCCGGCGCTGCCGGGGGCCGGCCGCGGTGCGGACCCGGGCACGGACCCGAGCGTGGACCCCGGCGCGGACCCGGGCGCCGATCTGGAGCGGTGGGCGCTGCTGACGGCCGGGGCCGAGGCCTGGCGGCAGGATCCGGAGCTGCGGCGGGCGGGCGGGCGGATCTGGTCCGACGAGGAGTTCAGCCGCTCCCGGCGCGCGGTCGTGGACAGCGACGGGACCGCCGGCGGCGCGGTGCGCGAACGGGTGCGCAAGCGGTGCTGGTACCGCCAGGACGGGGACGGGCGGGACGGGGTCGGGCGGGTCACCGGCGCCTCGCGCTGGTCCGGCGGGCCCGGCGGGTCCGCGGGCCCGGACGCTCTGGACCCCGCCGAGCGGGCGGACCGGCTGGCCCGGGCCGCGTACGCGCAGGCCCGCGCCCTGGCCGCCGCCCGGCCGCACCCGGCCGCCACCACCCCGGTCGTGCTGGCCGCCGGGGTGTCCGGCGCCTTCCTGCACGAGCTGGTCGGCCACGCCCTGGAGGCCGACCACCTCGGCCGGCCCGGTGCGGCCTTCGTGGCGCAGCCGGGCCGCCGGATCGCCACGGCCGCGCTGACCGTGCTCGACGACCCGAACCCGCCCCAGGGGCACGGCAGTCTGAGCGTGGACGACGAGGGGCGGCCCGCCCCGGTGCTGCGGCTGGTCGAGGAGGGCCGGGTCGTGGGCCGGATCGGGTCGGGCGCCCACCCGAGCCCGTTCGGGGACCACGCCGCCGGGCGGGGCCGGCGCCAGTCCTACCGCTTCCCCGCGCTGCCGCGGGCCTGCAACACCGTGGTGCTCCCGGGGCGGACGCCCGCGGCCGAGCTGCTGGAGCCGGGCGTGCTGCTGGTCCGCGCCCTGGGCGGCGGCGAAGTCGACCTGCGGGGCGGCGAGTTCACCTTCGTGGCCACCGAGGCCTACCGGGTGGGCCCGCGCGGCGAACTCGACCCGGTCCGCGACGTGCACCTGGCGGGCTCGGTCACCGCGACGCTGGACCGGCTCGTGGCGGTGGGCGACGACCCGGCCTGGGACAACATCAGCTGCGGCAAGCAGGGGCAGTGGCTGGGCATCGGCCTGCACGCGCCCAGCCTGCGCTTCGAGGACCTGCGGTGGGAGTCGACGTGACCGGTGCGGTGAGTGCAGCGGGCAGGACCAGTACGACGAGTACGACGAGTACGACGGGTGCGGCGGACCTGCTCGATACGGTCGGCGCGTGGGCCGCCGGGGTGGCCGGGGCGGCTGCGGCGGGTGGCGGAGGGGCGGAGCTGGCCGTCCAGGTGGAGGCCACCCTCACGTCCGGCACCGCGCTGGGCGCCGCGGCGCCCGGACCGGCGCTGCCCGCCCTGCCCGCCGTGCCCGGGCCCGGCACCGGCGCCTGGCGCACCCGCGCGGTGCTCCGGGCGCTGGCGGACGGCCGGGTCGCCCACGGGGTCGGCGACAGCGGCAGCGGGGACCGGCTGGCCCGGAGCGCCGCCGAACTGGTGCGCTGCGCCCGGGCGTTCGGGCGGGCGGCCGGGCCGGCCGACGGGGGTACGCCGCCCATCGGGAACACCGAGGACGCGGATGCGGCCCTGCTCGGGGGCGACGACCGGCACGCCGCCGAGCTGATCGGCCGGTTCGCCGCCCGGATCGCCGAGTCCGAACCGTCCGGGACCCGGTTGATCCGCACCCTCACGCTGCTCGCCCACCACACCGGTGCCGGCGCCGCCGCCGGCCACCTGGCGACCCAACTGCACCTGAAGGCCCGCTGGGCTCCGGCCGGCGGCCCCCCGTTCACCCTGGTCGCCAGTGGCAGTGGCCTGGCCGACCTGGCGGCCGCGGACCTGGGCGCGGAGGCGCGGCTGAGGCTCCGGGCGCCGGTGGCTCCCGAGCCCGGCCTGGCCCCGGCGCCCAAGCAGGTGCTGCTCTGCCCCGGCGCCACCGCCGCGCTGGCGGCC
>NZ_BAAALF010000063.1:0-39565 GCF_039528135.1 Kitasatospora nipponensis
GGTCGTAGGTCGTCCGCCCGAGGGTGACCCCGGCGGCGCGGTAGGACGCCTGCATGAGCGCGGAGCAGTCGCACCGGCCCATCGGGTCCGGCCCGTGCGGATCGGTACAGGTGCCGCCCCACTGGTACGGCGTGCCGAGCTGGCCCAGTGCCCAACGGATCGCGGTCTGCACCTGGGGTGGGGCGTCGGCCGGGATCGCGTATTCGGCCGGCAGGGTGCCCGGTGGGATGGCTCCGAAGTCGGAGCCGTCCCCACCGCTCGTGCAGCCGGCGGCGCTTGGGGGCGGCGGGGGACTACCGCCGCCGGGGCTGGGACTCGGCGTGGCGCCGGTCTTGGCGAGCAGCGGCTCGATCGCCTTCTGCAGAGCGGTGGCCAGAGGTCCCCACTTGGCGTAGGCGTCCGGATAGCCGGACGCCTGCACCGTCTGGGCAGCCTGCGTGACGGTCATCGACTGCCAGCCCGAGACCTTCTGGAGCGCCGAGTAGAACTCGGTGCTCGCGTGCACCGGGTCGAGGATCTGCGCCGCGGTGCCCCAGCCCTGGGAAGGCCGCTGCTGGAACAAGCCCAGGCTGTCGCGGTCCCCGTAGGTGAGGTTCCGCAGGCCGCTCTCCTGCAGAGAGGTCGCCAGCGCCACGATCTGCCCCCGGACCGGGATGTGCATCGCGACGCCGGTGGCCTGGATCGTCTCGGCGTTGGGCACCTGCTCGGCCGGATTGTCCAGCCCCGACACCGCAACGGTGCTCCTGTCACCGCCGTCCAGAATCGCCTTCACCTGAGCGGCCACCGCCGACGTATCCACCGCTTGTACGACGCCGCTGGAGCAGGAAGCGGCTGCGGATCCGGCAGCTGCGACGAGGACCGGAATGGCCAGCATCAGCGGGCCGGCAGCGGCGAGACCGACCGCGGCTCCGGCGGTCTTCTTCATCACCGCCGCCAACAGTCGACGCCGTGGACGGCCGTGACCGGGCCAAGCATCGGGCCTGACGGTGGGTGCATCAGGGCATGCTGCATCGCAGCGGCTCCTCGCTGATCGTAGGAGACGCGGTACCGGCTTCTCGTGCAAAGCCGCCGGCACCGCGCCGTTGTGAATCCGCCCTTGAAGGAGGGCCCGGGCTCGGGGAGTTGGTAGCTCCCGGAAGTCGGTCGCGGGTCATGCGCGGCAACCAGCCGCGCTCGTAATCTCAGGCGGTGCACGGGGACTCTCCTCGGATTGCGAAATCGTCTCGAATGCGCCGACAGCGCACCGCAATTGGACGGTGCAACATGAATCACCACAGGTCAGCGTGAGTGGAGCTGGGCCCCGCCTCGGCGACAGGCCAGACAGTAGACGCGGATTCCGGCCGCACCAAACGACCCCGGAAAGGGCCCCGGCGACGGGCGGAAGGCTCATTAGCCTCGATCTTTCGTGACGGTCCGTCGGTTCATCCGGTAGGCCGTTTCGGGTGATGTGGGCAGGCCGGCGGCCCGGCTGACGCGTCGGGTGGACGCCGGGTTCCACGGCTCCGGAAGTGAACGCTGCTCGTCGGGACAGGGAGTTGTGGCTGGTCAGCCGGGGTCAGGCAGGGCTTGCAGGCGCTCGAACGCGCTGGTGATCACGTCGGTCCAGGGCCAGTGGCGGGCCAGGCGTAGGTAGCGGCGGCGGCCGGTGGTGGCGAGCTGGGCGGCGGCGGAAAACAGCCTCAGCTGCAGGCGCTTGGGCTCCCAGCGGCGGGCGGGGCCGGTCAGGGCGAGCATGGGCATCCAGGCGAGCAGGTCGAGCGCGAGCTGGACGATCTCCAGCCAGACCTGGTTCTGCGCGGCGTCGTGGAGGGGCAGGTTGCGCAGGCCGGTATCGCGGGCGGCGCGGATGCGGTCCTCGGCGCGGGCGCGTTGGCGGTGCCGCAGCTCCAGCTGGGCGATCGGGGGGCCGGTGGTGTTGGTGGCGAAGCAGGTCAGCCGCATCCCGTCAGCGTCGGTGAAGCGCAACTGGGCGCCGGGGTGCGGCCGTTCCTTGCGGACGATCAGCCGCATGCCCTTCGGCCAGCCGGCCAGGACGTCGCCGGAGAGTTCGGCGACCCAGGCACCGTCACGGATCTCGCCGTCGGGCTCGATGGCCGCCGTCCAGGCCGAGGCCGGGATGAGAAGCACGGCGGCGTGGATGGCGTCGGTGATGGTCATCCCGACCGAGTAGGACAGCCATCGACCTCGTGCGGTGAGCCAGTTGAGGAATTTGTGGGTGCCTCCGCCGGAGTCGGTGCGGATCAGGGTGCGTCGGCTGCGCCGGTACTTCCTCGGGAGCTGGGCCAGGGCCAGACGTGCGGCTTCGATGTGGTCGGTGGCGGTGTTGCTGCCCGCGTTGCCCGGTCTCAGCAGGCCGGCGACCGGCTCGCCGGACCCGCCCGCGCCGTGCTCGACGAAGGCGAACAGCGGGTGGTGTCCGAAGGACTTCTTCCAGGTCTTGGCGGCGTGCTCCTTCTCGGAGTGCGCCAGGACCAGCACACCGTCAATATCGACGATCACCTCGCCGCCCGCGTCCGGCGCCGCGTCGTCGGCCAACGTCCAGACCCGTTCGCGGACTTCGGCCCGTGCACGGCGGATCGCCGCGAGCGCCCGCGGTCCGGTCGTGGCCAGGGTGTCGACCAGCCGGGAGACGGTCGGATCGGAGGCCACCGGGCCGAACACCGAGGGCTCGGCCCGCAGCATCGCGACATCGGCCAGGCAGTCCCCACCCATGGCCACGGCGAGCGCGACATCCAGAAGGATCTTGCCCGGATCGTGCACCGCCCTGGGCTTGCGCCATGGCGCGAGCGCCGCCGACAGCGCGTCGGCGAGTCCTGTCCGGCGAGCCGTTTCAACGAGCAGCACCCCGCCGGCCTGCGAGACCACTCCGTTGCCACCACCCGACACCCGCACACGCGGATAGGACCCGATACGCTTACTCACCTGGGAAGTGCCTCCGACGGGCGCGGGAACAAGGGCCTAGACAATCCTCATTCTCGCTGGTCAGAGGCACTTTTCGCTTACCTGATCATCTGTCGGACGGGCTACCCGTAGCCCGTTGGTAGAGGGGGATGGGCTGGATGACGTCGCCAGGCGCTCAAGCAGTTACCGAACAGGCCCGGCCGGTGTGGGTGCTCACACCGTTGGAGAGTGTCGGGCCGTTGCGGTTCGGCATGAGCATGGATGAGGCGGCGATGGCGCTGCCGAAGACCCCTGAGCTGCGTCGATTCCAAGCCGAGCCCTGCTTTCCAGAGATCGTGGGCATCCAGCTGGGGCTCGGCCCGGCGGAACCCACGGTGTACCAATACTTCGACGGCTCTGGCCGACTGTTCTGCGTCGCGACTGATGCTGTTCGCGGGCCGCAAGTGACGCTGGAGGGGGCGGAGCTGGCCGGTGGCAACCCGGCCGAGCTGGAGCAATGGCTGTTCGATCTGCCCGAGTCGATGGGCGGCGTGTCCTATGGGCCGCGTGGAAACCCCGGGATCAACGACCTGGGCCTGGTCCTGCGAGCGCAGAACACCGCAAACGGACTGCTGTCCCGGCCGGTGCTGGTAGGCCGTGACTGGGCCGACCGCTGCGTCGATGACTGGGAAGGCGCGATCCCGGAATGCGAATGGGTGGGCCATGTGTGGCCCCACCCGTCGTTCCCTCAGGACCGCGTCTGGCCTCCAGCCGGGTACACGCCGACCTGGGCAAGCCGGTGGTCGCCGCCGTTCTAACGATGCGGCGCACTCCCCGAGGCCGCGTGAGTCTGGACGTCATGGCGGTTACTCACCTGAGAAGTGCCTCCGACTGGTGCGGGCGGCAGGACGTGGACAATCCTCATTCTCGCTGGTCAGAGGCGCTCATCAGTTAGCTGATCACCTACCGGACAGTTGGCCTCATGAAAGCCCGAGGTTAGGTGCGGCCGGATATCGCGGCTAACCTCCGGCCCATCCCCACTCCGAGCAACTGCCGCATCGGCGTCGGACGGAGTGCGACCAATCCCGTCACGCGTTGAAAGAGGCCCCGCGCATGAGCTACACCCTCCACCGAGGAGACGCACTCACCGTGCTGAAGACCCTGCCCGACGAGAGCGCCGATGCGGTGATCACCGACCCGCCGTACAACTCCGGCGGACGCACGAGCTCCGAGCGCACCGCCCGCGACGCACGCGCCAAGTACGTGACCAGCGGCTCCGCGCATGACCTGCAGACCTTCCCCGGCGAGAACCGTGACCAGCGCTCGTACCGCGCGTGGCTGACCGCGCTGCTGACCGAGGGGTACCGGGTGTCGAAGGAGCACTCCGTCGCGATGGTCTTCTCCGACTGGAGGCAGGAACCCACCACCTCGGACGCACTCCAGATGGCCGGCTGGACCTGGTGCGGCACGATCCCGTGGATCAAGCCCGCCAGCCGCCCGAGGAAGGGTGGCTTCAAGCAGTCCGCCGAGTTCATCACCTGGGGCGTCAAGGGCAGCCTCAACAAGAACAGGGAGATCTACCTCCCCGGACACTTCATCGCCTCCCAGCCGCGCAAGGACCGCGTCCACATCACCCAGAAGCCGGTCGAGATCATGCAGCAGATCGTCCAGATCTGCCCCGAAGGCGGCACTGTCCTCGACCCGTTCACCGGTTCCGGCTCGACCGGCGTCGCCGCGCTCAAGGAGGGCAGGAAGTTCATCGGAGTCGAACTCTCCACCCACTACGCCAACGTCGCCGAAGAGCGACTGCGAGCCGAACTGACCCAGGACGACTTCGTCCTCGCCGGGCCCGAGGACTGAGAACCGGGGCAGCCGGGCCGGGTAGAGCGCAGACGCGAAAGGGCGGCTGCCGCATCTAGTCACCAATGCGGCAGCCGGCACAGGACGGGGCCACCCGGTTGCAGGGGCGCAGGATCGCCTCGAACCTTCAGTCCGCCCAGTGGTGCATCGCTCTGTGCTCCACCTACGCCTCCCCGGACGGAGCAGTCGGATGAGCGCCCCCAAGACCAGTGCCGAGGAGCTGACCATCGCCGGGGAACGCGGCGGCTGCCACTGCGAGCCCGGCTGCACCGACGCCGGCTGCCGTCCGCTCTACAGCTCGCAGTAACGGAACCGTCTGGGACGCATCCCCGGCGCCGTGTGCCGCACCGATGGCGTGGCACACGGCTGTGGTTGCGGGGGGCGTCGGTCAGCTCAGGGGGCCGCACAGTGCGGGGGCGGTGGCTTCCTGCGGCAGCTTCGGATCGAGCTCGCTGGAACCCAGCACGTTGTCGTACTTGCCGTTGCTGTTGTAATCGATCCCGTGCACGACGATCACGGCGTTGTCAGACCTGATGGCCCTGGCCACGTCATCGGTGACCTGGATGGTCCGCACGTACGTGTAGGTTCCGGCGTTGGGGAAGCGATCGATGGCCAGGGCACTGGCCGGGCTGGTGTCACCGTGGGTGGTCAGCGAGGTGCCGATCGGACCGTAGTCGTTCAGGCCGTCGGCGGTGGAGGTGGCCAGGTGGCCGTTCAGGAGGGTCGAGTCATCGGCCTCCGGGCACTCTCCCGAGCCCCGGAGGTGGATGTGCATGGCGTGCGGGGCATCGTTCAGCAGACCCCGCACGTGGATGGTGATCTGCGCGTTGTCGCCCGTCAGTTGGACGGTGGCATTGCCGAGCCCGGTCACCCGGTTGTTGACCACCGGGCTCAGGCGGGCGAAGCTGACCATGGTGCTCTGGTCGTGCTCGGTTGCGGCGTGAGGCGTCGCATCGGCGGAGGCCACCCCCGCGCCAAGAGGTAGGACTGCGGCGGCAACCGCGAAGGGGATCAGAAGCTTGTTCATGAGAGCGTTCCCTCGTCATAGGGGATGCACGCGACGACCGACCTTGACCGGTCCGGCCGGCCGGTACGAACGGCGGGCCGGTGACGGGAAGGGCCGCCGCGCGGCTGCTACCAGTCATTCGCAGCCCTCGCCTCACCCGGATTGCTCCGCCCCCTGACACGGAAGCTGCACGGCGATCGAAGCCGAGTGCAACCGCACCAAGCTCCGCTGGCGCCCCGAGCACGGGTACCTCACCCCGGTCGGACCCGCATCCTGTGGACGCGATCCGCTACTTCGTCGACAACGGAACCGAGTGGCGGGCGATGCCGGCCGACTTCCCGCCCTCTCTGTGGAATCAAGTCTGTCAAGCAGCGCCTCAAGCTGGGCTTGGCGACACGTGTGGCTGCTCGGTTGCGCGTACGGCGACCTCTTCAACCTGGAGGCGGTCGGTTCCACCGCGGCTCCAGATGACTGCGCGCCAGTGGCGAGGCGCCGGGCTGGTCCAGCTCTGGAAATCCTTGACCGCAACGTTGCCGGAGACCCTCCAGCGAACGGTGGGTCCTGAGGCTTCGGGGACGTCGGTAAGGCCGTCGAGTCAGCGGGCGAGCGCGAAGCCGTCGACATCGGTTGAGCTGTGATCCCAGGTCGAGACCATGTCGATCAGGGCGTGAGACTCGATGTGGGCCGGGATGGAAGGATCGATTTCGGGGAAGACGAGGCTCCCACCCTCGACACCGACCCGTCCATCCGTGTGCACGAGGTGGCCCACCGGAGAGGACACGCGTTCTCCGCACCATGTGAAGTACCAGCCCTGGCCAGCGCGATCTGCCGTCATGAATTGGCCCAGGTCGACGTGTCAGTCGCCGAAGAAGTTGCAATCCCTCATGCCGGTTCAGCAAGGTGCGGTGTATGGACGACTTCGAGAACGTGCTGGCCGGTGTCGGACCCCGGCTGCGGGACCTGCGCCGCCGGCACGCCATCACGCTGGCCGCCCTGGCCGACCTCACCGGGATCTCGGAGAGCACGCTCTCCCGCCTGGAGAGCGGAGGTCGCAAGCCCACCCTGGAGCTCCTGCTGCCCCTGGCCCGCGCCTACAACGTCCCGCTCGACGGGCTCGTCGGCGCTCCGGAGACGGGCGATCCCCGTGTGCATCTGCGCCCCGTCACGCGCGGCGGCATGACGTATGTGCCGCTGACCCGCAGGCCAGGCGGCCTGCACGCGCACAAGCTCGTCATCAGCCCCACCGCGGGTGAGCCCGAGCTCCGGACACACGAGGGTTATGAGTGGCTCTACGTGCTCAACGGCAGGCTCCGCCTTCACCTCGGTGACCGTGTCCTGGTCATGGCGCCGGGGGAAGTCGCGGAGTTCGACACCCACGTCCCGCACTGGCTGGGCCCCGACAACGACCAGCCCGTGGAACTGCTGATCATCTTCGGCAAGCAGGGCGAACGCGCCCACCTGCGCGCCCGCCCCGCCTGAAACCCCCGCCCCTGAAGGGCAGGCCCCCCGTTACCGGCCGGATCCGGGGGGCAGCATCGAATCCAAGCCGTGCCGGCGATCACCCAGGACCCGCTCGCACACGAACGCCTCGTTGGCCGGGCTGAAGACCTGGGCGGAACGGCGGCGGGCCACTGCCTCGTCAGCGTCGGCATTCACCAGGTCGGCGTTGATCGCCGCAGCCGCCGCCACTCCGGAGGCCTGCACGGCGGGCAGGCCGCCCATCAGATCGGTGACATTGCCCGCCACGTACACCCCGGGAACCTCCGTCACACCTCCCGGTTCGCAGGGAACGTAGGTCCCCACTCCCATGGGGTGCTCCACCGGGTCGATTCCCAGGCCGGACAGGATTCCGCTGCGCGCCACGAACCGTGGAGCCACCACCAGCGCGTCCACCGGGATGCGCAGTCCCCCGGCCAACCGGACAGCGCTCAGGGCGTCGTCGGTGATGTCCAGGCCGGTCACCTCGCCCTGGACGACCCCGATACCGCGGGCAGCGAGGCGCTCCCACTGCTCCTCGCTCGGCTCGGGGCCGTTGTGGAGGAACAGGGTGACGCGCGGTGACCACTGGCGGAACAACAGGGCCTGGTGCACCGACACGGCGCTGGTGCCCAGCACCCCGATCGGCTTGTCGCGCACTTCCCAGCCGTGGCAGTACGGGCAGTGCAGCACGTCGCGCCCCCATCGCGCCCACAGCCCCGGCACCTCCGGCAGCTCGTCCGACAGGCCCGTCGCCACCAGCAGACGGCGGGCACGGAACGTCCGGCCGCTGTGCGTGCCCACGACGAACCCGCCGTCCGTCCGGCGTGCGGACGTCGCGCCGTCCTGGAGCAGAGTGCCCCCGTAGCGGGCGACTTCGATGCGGCCGGCACGCAGCAGTTCCTGCGGCGCCACCCCGTCGCGCGTCAACAGGCCGTGGGCCGCAGCAGCGGGGGCGTTGCGCGGCTGCCCGGAATCGAGCACCAGCACCGAACGCCGGGCCCGGGCCAGGGTCAGCGCCCCCGACAGACCAGCGGTTGCACCGCCGACGACAACGACATCAAACTCTGCGGGTATCGCTTTCGTATTCATGCGGCCCACCATGGTGCGCCCCCGCCACCGGTGCCACTTCTCTTGCTGAACCAGCAAAACGTTTCCCTCCTTCGAGGGTCAGCGGTGCGTTCCGATGTCTCCTGCTGGTGGCGTTCCTGGACTCGGCGGCCGCGTTCACCGGGAGCCCTGGGATCTCAGGGCTCCCGTGTGAGCGGCTGTGTGTGGCGTCAGCGTGCGAACTTTTCGATGGCTGCTGGGGTGACGGGGGTGAAGAAGTTGACGAGGTTGCCGTCGGGGTCACGGAACAGCAGCGAACGGTTGCCCCAGGGCATCGTGGTGGGCTTGGTGACGAAGTTGGTGACGAAGCCGGTCAGGTTGTCGTGAACGCTGTCCACGTCGTCGACGAGGAACTCGATGATCACGCTGTGGTTATCCGCCGGGCGGGCAGAGCCCGGGGCGAATAGCGCCCGCGGTCTTGAGTTCGGCGAAGTCTTCGTTGGCCCACGTCGCCTGCGCCCCTGTGGCGCGCGCGTAGAACTCGACGAGGCGCGCTACGTCGCCGGTGATGATGCGGATTGCCGGCTTCGCCATCAAGGTCTTGTGGTGGGTCGCCTCGGCCGTCCGCGTCATTTGGTTGCTCGGGTTCATTGCCCGTGACCACGGCTGGCGGGGGCCGGGGCCGCTGGTAGGGAAGCGTCCGTCCGCCCGGGCTTACGGCGGCCCGGGCAGACGGCGTGTCCAGGGCTATCGGTCACCCGGTGGGGTTGTCCCCTTCGCCGTTCACGCCCTGGGCGGGGTCCTCGAAGGCAACATCGATGTGCTGCTCGGGGCGGCGCTCCTCCTGGCGGGTGATGGACTCCAGGACCTCCTGATCGCTTTCGGTCAGCGGGGGCTGGACGAGGCTGCGCGGCCACAGGCGCCGGGCGAGGACCACATTCGTCTCCGCGGCGAAGACGGTCACCTGTGCCACGAGGTAGAGCCAGGAAAGCAGGCCGATCACGGTGGCGAAGAACCCGTAGACCTCGGTGGCGTGGCGCAACTGGTGCGTGACCAGGACCGCACCGAAGGCCTGAAGGAGGGTGAACAGTGGTCCGGCGATCGAGGAGCCAGGCAGCAGGGAGCGCGTCGCGATCTGCTGGGCGGTGAGGATGCGGAAGCATGCCAGGCAGAGGGCAGTGTTGAGAAGCGCGGACAGTGCCAGGGCACCGACGCGGGCGCTGGTGCCCGCCAGCGTGGTCGTGATCAGGCTCGCGGCTGCGGTGGCCACGATCAGTCCTGTCCCCAGGACCGCGAACAGGGCGAGGCCGCGGGCCAGGCGCGACCAGTAGCCGGGACGCTTGAGTCCGGGGACGTTCCACACCTCGGACATAGTGTGCTGCAGGACCTGCGCGATCCCGAGCGCGCCGTACAGCAGCCCCGCGATGCCGACGACCAGCGCCAGGCCGCTGCCCTGGATGGTGTGAACGTTCTGCCGTAGCTGGTCTCCGATGATCGGGAAGTCAGCGAGCGCGGAGTCGACCACGGCCTGCTGCGCGCCCGGATGACCGTGCAGGACGAATCCGAGCACCGTGGACAGCAGGAGTAGCAGGGGGATCAGCGCGACGAACCCGTAGTAGGTGATCAGCGCGGCCAGCAGACCGCCGCGGTCATCGCCGTATTTTTTGACCACGCCGACTCCTACCGCCAAGGAGGTGCGGCGTTGCTGGGCGCGGTCCACGGCTCGGATCAGGCGTTCGACCGGATTCATGACAGGCCCTCCTGTCACAGGCAAGGTGGGATGCACTGGAAGTGTCGTCCCGTCCGTCGTGCGGATACCCAGTACGGGTCCGTCCAAAGACGCCCCTCCTGCCGGGGTGAGGGCACCGGGCCGCAGGTCCTTGAAGCCGGGCCCGGCTCTGGGCCGGCCTCGGGCCCTGGACGACGTCGCACCCTTCCTACACACCCACTTCGACGGTCAGCCAGGCTGCCGGACCGGCCCGGTCTGCGGGGTACCAACGGATCGCGCGCACGACTTCCACCATCGGACGGCGGCGGACGGGCCGGCGGACGGCTGACGGGTGCTCGTGGCGGTGCGCGTGCGCCGGCTGGCCTGCCCGGTACTGGACGGCAGAGGTCTGGGGGCGATCGGCCATGAGGACGCCGGACGCATGCATCACCGGTAACAGCGGCCACAGAAGTTGGCGTCGACATTCGCCCAGCTGTCGGGGCGTTGCCCTGCTCCGGCCGGCGGGGCCGCGCGGAGTGGATCGTCCCAGTGTGGGCAGACGCGTGTCCGACACCCAACTGTGCTGATCACGCGGAGGTCGGTGGGGTGATTCCGCTTCCAGCTGTTCTGGTACTGGCTCTGTTCCTCTTCGGCGCGGGGTGCAGAGCTCATGGGAGGTGTGTCCCATCTGCGCGCGCCCGGCGCACTGCCCGCCAGTTCGTCGTGACCGCTGGATCGTCGTTCCGCTCGTCCACCCCTCGGACCTGGCCCGGGTGCGAGCAGAGGCAGCCTGATCTGCTGCAGGCGGACAGCCGATGAACACCGGAGAGTCCCCAGCCGGTGCGCCGAGCGCCCGGGCGCTTCTCCCGCCTCCGGCCGACCCGATCCAGGCGCTCGGCACGCCCGAGGACGACTGGCAGACCTGGCCGGGGCTCCGCGACCTGACGGTCATCGAACCGTTCGCCTGCCTGCCCCCGGCCGCGGGCCGGCGCCCCCCGCGCGTCCTGGTCGTGGCCGCGCATCCCGACGACGAGGTGCTCGGCTTCGGTGGGACGATCGCCACCTTCGCGGCCGCCGGCGCCCGGCTGCGCCTGGTGTCCGTCACCGCCGGCGAGGTGTCCCACCCCCACAGTCGTGCCCCGGCGAGCCGTCACCTGGCAACGGTCCGCGCGCGGGAGCTGCGGCAGGCACTGGGGCGGTTGGGCGCCGATGTGCAGAGCGTGGCGCTGGGCGTGCCCGACGGCACGGTCGCCCAGCACGAGGAGGAGCTGACCGGTCACCTGGCCGGGCTGCTGGCGGACTGCGATCTGTGCGTGGCGCCCTTCCGGCGGGACCTGCACCCGGACCACGAGGCCGCGGGCCGGGCCGCGCTGGCGGCCGGCGCGGCACGGGGCGTGCCGGTGTGGGAGTACCCGGTGTGGGTGTGGCACTGGGCCGCGCCCGGAGACGGCCGGTTGCCCTGGCGCCGCGCGGCCTGCATCCCGCTGCCGCTCGACGCGCGGGTTCGCAAGGTCGCAGCCCTGGAGTGCTTCCGCAGCCAGATCGAGCCGCTCGGCGACGGGCCCGGGGACAAGGCGATCCTGCCTCCCTCCGAACTCGCGCACTTCCAGCGCGATTTCGAGGTGATCTGGCGATGACCACGCCCCCTCAAACAGCTGGACCCCAGCCGTCGGAGGCCGGAACTCCGAGGGACTGCTTCGCTCGGATGTAGGCCGATCGCGACGATCCGTGGCAGCTCGCCCGTCGCTGGGATTTTTGGGTCCCGGCCGACTGGCTCGCCCACCAGCTCGCGCACGCGGCCTGCGGCAGGGAGGCCGTCGTGGGCACGGTCCGAGTCGGTGACTGGACGCCTCACCCGGGCTCGGCCGCGCTCGCCACCACCTTGAGAATCTGCGGATTCAGCGGGCAACACGCTCTCGTCCGTGCTCTGTTTGCGGTGCGGGACCAGCAGCATCCCGCCCGCGCGCCCGGCGCGGTCGTGACGCGCTCCAGCTCAGTGGCCACCTCTGGGTCGTCGGTGTGCCCTGGGCGCGGGTGTCGGCGAACTGCCCTGACACTACCTCCAGTCTCACCGGACCGGGCCGGTGAGACTGGCAGGACACACAAGATGGCCGGACTTGCACGACCTACATCGGGACGGCCTTGATCACCGCGAAGACCGCGCCCTGCGGGTCCGAGACAACGGACATCCGGCCCGCCGCCATGTCGAACGGCGGGACGAACACGCTGCCGCCAGCCTTCACCAGCGCGTCCACCACACTGTCGGCGTCGTCCACCGCGAAGTAGGTGAGCCAGTGCGAGGGCGTGCCGGGTGGGGTGCCCTCCAGGGTGGTCAGGCCGCCGACGGGGCGGTCGCCGACGCTCAGCGAGTGGTAGTCGTCCATGCCCTTCATCGGGGCCGAGTCGAGGCCCAGGGCCTGCTTGTAGAACGCCGAGGCGTCGGGGATGTTCGAGGTGTGCAGCTCGTTCCAGGTCAGCGCTCCGGGCTCGTTGACCACGTTGGCGCCGTAGAAGTCGACGGGCTGCCAGACGCCGAAGACGGCGCCGGTCGGGTCGGCGGCGACCAGCATCCGGCCGACCGTGCCGACGTCCATCACCGGGAACATCACGGTGCCGCCGGCCGCCGTGATCGCGGCCTGGGTGGCGTCCGCGTCGGCGCTGGCCAGGTAGCTGGTCCACACGGTGGGCGGCATCGGGTCGCCCTCGTTCATCGGCTGGGCCTTCATGATCCCGGCCACCGGCTTGCCGTTCAGGGTGCACGTCGCGTACCCGCCGAACTCCGGCGGGCCGATCTCGCCCTGCCAGCCGAAGAGGTCGCGGTAGAAGTCGAGGGCCGCCTGCTGGTCCGGAACCATCAGGTCGATCCAGCACGGCGTGCCGGGCGGGTAGTGCTCAGCGGTCACTTCAGGCATCTTCGGTCTCTTCCGTGCGGTGCTGCCCCGGCCGTCCCGGGGCGTGTGGTGGCCCCCGGGCCACACCTTCCCCCGGACCGTCGGTGCCCCGCCACCCGACGCGCCGACTCGCACGGGTGCTCAGAAGATCATGCAGCGGGGCCGGTCGTGCCCGACGATTTCAGTACGCCGAGCCGACTCCGTCAGCTCAGGCGGCGCGTCCGACCGCCGGGGAGGTTGGCCCACAGGCCGGGGCGGCGGCGTTCAGCTCGCGCTGGAGAAGCTCCCGGTAGCAGACTCGGTAGGCGTGCGCGGCGATCTGGGCACTCGCCTACCGGCTCAGTCGGCGCGAACAAGGCGGAGCCCGTTCCCCATCTGGTGGAGCCCGGCTGGCACACGCTCGGGCGCACGGAGGGATTCCCTCTCGGCGAGGCGGTGCGCGCGATGGCCGGCCAGGTGCCGGTGTTGGTCGTGCGGGAAACCGACGGCGTGTTCCACGTCCTGACCGACCGGTGCAGCCGCTCCTCCCGCTCACTCTCGCAGGGCGAGATCGCCGACGGCTGCGTGACCTGCCGCTGGCACGGCAGCGTCTTCCGCCTCTCGGACGGCTGGAATGTCGGCGGCGCGGCTACTGCCCCCGACCGTGCTTCGCCACCAGGACCGACAGCGACGGCAACCCCCAGGCGCGACTGCCCGACGCCCGCTGAGCATCCCGCCTGCGGAGAGTGATTCGCCGCGTACCTTCCGGACAGACGCACAGCAACCGCTCGTCTCGGCGGCCACGTCCGCTGGGAGATCGCGATGACCAAGATCCTGCACCCGGTCGACGGCGACGGGGGAAGGCGAGTCCGTTGACCGAGCCCGAGTTCGACCGCGGGCAAGCGCATGGGAGTCCAAGAACCTGTCACACCTGAACGACGAGGTCGACGAGAAGGACAACGACCGTATCGAGCGCGTCCGGCAGCACGAGCAGGACGTGCAGGACGGGCCCGGCGGTCCCGCCCTTGAGTGCCATCCGGGCGAGCAGCCAGACCAGTCCCAGGCTGACTGACCGCCCGAAGGTCCGGCCCCCGGCCTGTTGGGAGGGCCGAAGCCGCGGTGGCGACGCGGCTCCTTGTCGGGACCGGGTGTGTCGTACCGGAGAGATCACTGCCGGTCGGGATAGTCGTTCGTGCGGCATCGGTAGGAGCCTGTGGGCGCCGGTCCGGTGGATCGCCCCTGCAAGCGTTCGTTCCAACGTCGGAGGACTGATGGACGACAATCCGGGCCCAGTGAAGAAGATCGTCGATGCCGTCGTGGAGGCCTCGCGTGTCGATGTCCAGCCATCGGGGACGGTGCCCGGTGCGCCGAGCAGCGAATCGCCGCAGGTGGCGGAGCCCACCGACCCGAGGGCGCCGCTGCCCAAGAAGTTGGAGCAGCAGGCCCCGTTGCCGCTCTCGCCCACGGGCCGCGCCACCGGTGCGCTGGCTGACGTGGCGGCTCAGAGCGGTGGTTACCTGACGACGGCGCAGGGGGCGCGGCTAACGGACTCGGATCACTCGCTGAAAACCGTGCCGCGCGGGCCTGTGCTGTTGCAGGACCACCATCTGCGGGAGAAGATCACCCACTTCGATCACGAGCGCATCCCGGAGCGGGTGGTGCACGCGCGTGGGGCCGCCGCCCACGGGGTGTTCCGGGGCTATGGGACCGCGGGTGCCGTGTCGAAGGCGTCGTTCCTGGCCGAGGGGGTGGAGACGCCGGTGTCCGTGCGGTTCTCCACCGTGCTGGGTTCGCGCGGGTCGGCCGACACCGTCCGCGACACCCGCGGGTTCGCGACGAAGTTCTACACCACCGAGGGGGTATTCGACCTGGTGGGCAACAACATCCCGGTGTTCTTCATCCAGGACGCCATCAAGTTCCCCGACGTCATCCACTGGCCGATGGCCTCGCGGTGCAGCGGACCTTCGGTGCCGCCCGGTCCGTCGAGTTCGACGCCCTGCTGGTCGCCGACGCCCCCGCGCCCGGCGCCGACGACCACGGGGCGCGCGATGCCAAGTCGGGTGCCGTCGCGGGCGGGCAGCCGACGCTCGACTCCCGCGTGGTCCTGCTGGTCAACGAGGCGTACCGGCACGCCAAGCCGATCGCCGGACTCGCGGACGCCCACGCCCTGTGGGCGGCGGCGGGCGTTGACCCACAGGCACCGGGCGTGTTCAGCGAGACCGGCGGCGCCCATGCGGTCACCGCCCTCGTGGAGCAGCTCGGTACCCACCGGGTCTGGGAACGCTTCCCGGCTGCGGCTCTCTGAATTCGTTCCCGCCGTGCCGATCGGCTGGAGCGACTGATCCGGCCGATCGGCACGGCGGGGAGCACGAGGGTGTCCCGGTGGCCCCTGTTCCATGCCTCGCCTCGGTGCGCCGAACACCTGCGACGACCCCTGCCCGCTCGGACTGCGGGTCAGCGGGCCGTTCCGGGGTCAGGCGGGGTCTGCTCCCCGGGGCCCTCGGCCCCTACCTCGGCCCAGACCCGCTTCCCCGTGGACGTGGGCAGGCTGCCCCATCGTCGGGCCACTACAGCCACGATCCGCAGGCCGTGCCCACCCGGCTGCCCCAGCTGAGCCGCCCGCCCGGCCAGTCGGGGCACCGGCAGGCGCGGGCTGAGGTCGGCGACCTCGACGCGCACCGCCTCACGCGGGCGGTACAGATGGTGCAAGGAGAGTTCGGTGGGGCCACCGGCGTGCAGGCAGGCGTTGGCGACCAGTTCCGAGACCACCAGCAGCACGTCGTCGGCCGCTGCCTGGTGCTCCTCGTCGAAGGCCGGCAGCCAGCCCCAGTCGACCAGGACCTCCCAGGTGAACGTCCGGCAGCGGCTCACGGCCCCGGACGTCTCGCGGCCCAGCCCCAGCCGGCGGTCCGGCGTGCGGTCCCGGGACGAGGTCGGGTCGCCCCACCGTGCCGGTGGTCCGTCCCGCATGGTGCTCTCCGCTCCGCCCGACCGGGGCTTCGATCAGGGCTGTTCACTTCTCCGTACCGCCGCGCCTGCCCGTCGCACCACCGCACAAACCCCGCGCCGGCGTGGGTGGCTCCGCCTCACGGCAGACCCGGCCGGTGGGCTCGATCGGTGGGCGGATGCTCGTGGGTCAGCGGACGGCGGCAGGGACGCCGGCGGCCACCGCTGGCTGTCGCCCGTGTCCCTCCTCGCAGCGGGTACCGGTCGCGTCCCGTCAGGGCACCGGCCGATGCGCTGTGTCAGAGTTGGAAGAGCGTCGGTGACAGCGAGGTGACCCGGATGGGACAGGAAACCGAGACATCCGACCAACCGCAGCAGGACGCGCTGCAGGCGCTTCTCGGGGGCCTGACCGCGGTGCGGGACGGCGACCTCTCGGTACGACTCACCGTCGACTCCAAGGGCCTGTCGGGCGCCGCCGCGGCCATGTTCAACAGGATGGTGGAGCAACTCGCCTCGATCACCTCCGAGGTCACCCGGGTCGCGCGCGAGGTGGGCAGCGAGGGCCGGCTCGGCGGTCAGGCCGAGGTCGAGGGGGTGTCGGGGACCTGGAAGAAGCTGACCGAGAACGTCAACGAGCTGGCCGGCAACCTGACCCGCCAGGTTCGCGCGATCGCCGAGGTGACCAGTGCGGTGGCCGAGGGGGACCTGGGCCGTTCCATCACGGTGGACGCCTCGGGTGAGGTCGCCGACCTCAAGGACAACATCAACGCGATGGTCGAGTCGCTGCGTCGCACCACCCGGGCCAACCAGGAGCAGGACTGGCTCGCGAGCAACCTGGTCCGGCTCTCCGAGCTCCTCCAGCGCCAGCGCGGAACGGCGGCCGTGGCCGAGGTGGTGATGTCGGAGCTGCCGCCGCTGGTAGGCGCCCAGTACGGCGCGTTCTACCTGGTCCAGCCGGACGACGAGGGCCCCGGGCTGCTGCGGATCGCCGACTACGGCAGCGCGCTCGAGCCGGGTTCGGCGCCGGTGACCTTCCGGTTCGGCCAGTCGCTGGTGGGCCAGGTCGCGCGGGACCGCCGCACGATCCTGGTCCGGGCCCTGCCACCGAACTACGTGACCATCGGCTCCGGTCTCGGATCGACCGATCCGACCGAGCTGATCCTGCTGCCGGTGCAGACCGAGGATCAGCTGCTCGCCGTGATCGAGCTGGCGGCCGTCGGTGCCTTCACTCCACTGCACCGTGACCTGCTCGACCGGTTCACCGCCGTGCTCGGCGTCAACGTCAGCTCCCTCCTGGCCAACGCGCGCACCGACGAAGCGTTGCAGGAGTCGCGCCGGCTCACCGCTGAGCTGCGCACCCGGTCAAGCGAACTCCAGTCCCGGCAAAAGGAGTTGCAGGACTCCAACGCCGAACTGGGGGATCAGGCCGAGCAGCTGGCCGAGCGCAACCGCGACATCGAGGCGAAGAACCTCGAGATCGAGCGGGGCCGCCAGCAGTTGGAGGCCCGCGCCCAGCAGCTCTCCAACACCTCCCACTACAAGTCCGAGTTCCTCGCCAACATGAGCCACGAGCTGCGCACCCCGCTCAACAGCCTGCTGATCCTCGCCCAGTTGCTGGCCCAGAACCCGGAGCGGAACCTGTCGCCCAAGCAGGTGGAGTACGCCGAGATCATCCACTCGGCCGGCGCCGACCTGCTGCAGTTGATCAACGACATGCTCGACCTCTCCGAGGTGGAGGCCGGCAAGATGGAGATCACCCCGGAGAAGTTCCCGCTGCGACGCCTGCTGGACAACCTCCAGGGCGCCTTCGGCCCGCTGGCCGCGCAGAAGGACCTGGAGTTCACCGTCGGCACCGACCAGGACGTGCCGACCGACCTGGTGACGGACGAGGCGCGGCTGCGCCAGGTGCTGCGCAACCTGGTCTCCAACGCCGTCAAGTTCACCGACCAGGGCCGGGTGACCTTGACCGTCGGGTGGGCCGCCACGGCCTCGCTGCGCACCGAGGTGACAGCGACCGAGCGGATGCTGGCCTTCCAGGTCGAGGACACCGGGATCGGCATCGCCGCCGAGCACTTGGAGAGCATCTTCGGCGCCTTCCAGCAGGCCGACGGGGCTACCCGCCGGCGCTATGGAGGCACCGGGCTCGGGCTGTCGATCAGTCGCGAGCTGGCCCGCCTGCTCGGCGGCACCATCGCGGCGGAGAGTCGCCTCGGCGTGGGCAGCCGCTTCACCCTCCTGCTGCCCGCCGGGGCCGACCGTCGCCGGCCCGAGCCGGTCCTCGCCTCCACGGCGGTGACCAGCTCGCCGGTCGCCCGCGAACGGGATCTGGCCGGGCGGGTGGCTCTGGTGGCGGATGACGACCAGCGGACCGTGGTCGCGCTCACGGTCGTGCTCGAAGCGGCCGGTCTACAGGTGCTGCACGCCGACAACGGTCGCGCCTGTGTCGAGCTCCTGCGCACACGCGAGGACGTGGATGTGGTGCTGATGGATCTCATGATGCCGGAACTCGACGGTTACGCCGCCACCGCCCGGATCCGGGCGATGCCTGGGTACGGCGACCTGCCGATCATCGTGCTGACTGCCAAGGCCATGCCGGGCGACCGCGCCGAGAGCCTGGCCGCCGGCGCCGACGACCACGTCACCAAACCGGTCGACACGGCGGAACTGCTGTCCCGGATCCGGTACTGGCTCAGCCGGTCGGCGCCGGGCACGGCGCCGGGCACGGCCACCGCGCCACTCGGCGACGGCGACGGGGACCGGGGCGAGGGGACGGAGGTCG
Source organism: Kitasatospora nipponensis (assembly GCF_039528135.1). Classification (NCBI taxonomy): domain Bacteria; kingdom Bacillati; phylum Actinomycetota; class Actinomycetes; order Kitasatosporales; family Streptomycetaceae; genus Kitasatospora; species Kitasatospora nipponensis. The sequence goes on from NZ_BAAALF010000063.1 coordinate 18,576, forward strand.
GCGATGGCTGATGCGCTGGCCGCGGACGGCTGAGGGCGGGCGGCCCGCGATGGACATGGTCCGCCGACTGGGGCTGACCGGCCCGGTCGAGGGCGTGGTCGGCCGGTGTAGGGACTTCGCCTTCGACGCGCTCGCCGACTGGGGCTGGCTGCCAGCCCTCGACCAGCACGGCGAGGACGCGGTGGCCGACGTGCTGCTGGTCGTCTCCGAGCTGGTCGCCAACGCCTGCCAGCACGCCGGTGGCGCCACCGAGCTGGCCCTGCACGGCGGGCCGCACCGGGTCAGGATCGAGGTCACCGACCGCAGCACGCGCCCGCCCGAGCCGCGGCCGCCGGGCGACCCCGCCCGGCCCGGCGGTCACGGGCTGCTGGTGGTGAACCGGCTCGCCGAGGACTGGGGCTGTCGCCGGCGGCCGGACGGCAAGACGGTCTGGGCCGCGCTCGCCCTGGTCACCGACGCGTGATCGCCCTGCGGATCACCCGATCCGCAGGGCGATCAGGCTGGCGTCGTCCTCGGTGTCCCCGGTGGCTCGGGCCAGCAGTCGGTCGGCCAGGTGGCTGAGGTCCGTGGTGGCGAGCTCCTGTGCGGCGCGACTGAGCTGGGCGAGCGTCTGGCGCAGGTCGGTCTGCCGCCGCTCGACGAGTCCGTCGGTGTACAGCACCAGAGTGTCCCCGGCGCGAAGGGTTGCTGTGGTCTCGCGGTAGGTCGCGCCTGCGGTGGCGCCGAGCAGGATGTTGTGGGCGGAGTCGAGCAGTTCGGCGTGCCCCTCGCGCAGCAGGAGCGGCGGCAGGTGGCCGGCGCTCGACCAGGTCAGCCGCCGGGCGCCGGGTTCGAAGATCGCGCACAGCGCGGTGGCGGTCGGCTGGCCGGCGGTGCGCAGGGTCAGCTCGTTGAGCCAGGTCAGCAGGCAGGCGGGTGACTCGCCGGTCAGCGCCAGCCCACGCAGCCCGTTGCGCAGCGCGACCATCCCGGTGGCCGCCTCGATGCCGTGTCCGGCCAGATCCCCGACGGCGACCATCACCCGGTCGTCGGGCAGCGGCAACACGTCGTACCAGTCCCCACCCACCCGGTACTCCTGGGCGGCGGGCCGGTACCGGGCGGCTACCTCCAGGCCGGGAAGCCGCTGCGGCTGCGGCATCTCCGGCACGATCGCGTGCTGCATCTGCAGGGCGAGTCGGTGGCGGGTGTCGGCCTGCTCCTGGACGTCGCTGAGACGGTCGACGGTGGCCGCCAGCGCCGCCTCGGTGTGGTAGCGACCGGTCACGTCCTGGAAGATTCCGGTGATTCCGGTCAGGGTGCCGTGCGTGAGCAACGGCTCCGCGACGATCTGCACCCGGCGGATCCCGCCCTCCGGCCGCTGGGTGCGTACGACCAGACTCACCTCGTCCTGGTGACCGATCAGCCGCCGGGTCGCCCGGGCCAGCTCCGCCGCGTCGGCCGGATCAAGCAGCCGGCCCAACTCGGCCAGCGGTACGGGCTCGGTGTCCGGCGGCAGGCCGAAGCAGGTGAAGGAGTGCTCGCTCCACCGGCTGCTCCCGGTGGTCAGGTCGTCCTCGAAGGCGCCCAGTCCGCCCAGGCTGCCTGCCACCCGGAGCACGGCGAAGCTGTGGTCCAGCGTGCCGGAGTGCCAGAGCATCGCGGCGTGATCCGGGTCCACCGGCAGGATCCGGACGTTGACCAAGGCGCCCGGTTCGCCGGGCTGGTGCTCGGTCGGTACGCGCGGCGCGATCTGCGGGACCTGGTTGTCCAGGGCCAGGTCGAGCAGTTCGGCCAGCGGTGCGCATGCGTAGGGCAACACTCGGGCGAGCGACCGGGGGCCGGGGCCCGCCGGCTCGGAGCAGACCTGCCGGGCCGCCCGGTTCAGGTGTTCGACCAGCGGGGCGGCGCCGCCGACCGGCCGGCGCAGCAGCAGCGCGGGATGAGCCAGCAGGTCCAACAGCGAGATCAGCACGGGCGCGGACGGCTGCCCGCCGACGTCCAACCGTGCCCGCCGCTCCCGCGCGGTCAGCACCTGGGCCGCCACCTCGACCAGGGCGCCGACCTGCCGCTGAACCTCCTGCGTCAGCCCGGTCGGCTCCGGCCAGCAGACCACGGCCACGCCCAGCGGCCCACCCCGCGCGTCGCGCAGCGGCAGCACCGCGCGCGCGGCGTCGCGGGAGGGGCCGGGCAGCCGTTCCGGGCCGTCGGGGCCGTCAGGGCCGTCGGGCAGCCACAGCTCGCCGCCCGCGGCGACGGCGCGCCGCAGCGGCCCCTCCCAGAGCGGGGACACCCACTGCCAGTGCGCACGCTCCAGCCGGCTGTGGCCGGCACCGCCCACCAGTTCCAGGCAGTCGGCCGCCACGCGCCGCCACAGCAGCAGCCCGCAGGCGCCCAGCGGCTTGAGGCCGCTGTACAGCAGGGCCTCCGCGATCTCGTCCAGGTTCTCGCGGGCGTCGTCGGGTTCCGCCGATGCCTCCGACCCGTCCCCGTCGTGCGGTGCGGGCGCCGTGCCCGGGGTGGTCGGCCCGGTCGTGGGGGAGCCGGTGGGACCGGCAGTGCGGGCGGTGCGGAGCAGGTCGGCGGCGACGTCCTCGGGTTGTTCGCCGACCGAGCCGGCCACCGACGCCAGCCGGTCCGACGCCTCCGGTGCCGCCAGGCCCAGCCGGGCCATCAGCAGGCCGGTGGCGAGGTCGACTTGGTGCTGCTCGGTCAGCCGGTCCCGCAGCTCCTGGAGCTCTCGCGGCTCGGCAGCGGGTCGAGCGCCTGCCTCGGCACGGCGCCCGCCGGCATCCTGCGGTTCACTCGTCATCACACGCCCGACCTCCACGAGCCTCTGGTACGAGCCTGTCCCCCGCAGGGGCTTCGCGCAACGGCCCTGCCCAGCTCACCACCCAGTGCCCCCTGCTCTGTGGCCCGGCTAGGCGGGGTGTCCGGCGTCGATGTCCTGGACGTCCCGGTAGGTCAGCGGTCGGCCGTGCGAGGTGGTCGTGGCGTCCAGCGGCTCGAGGACGAAGCCCACGTGGTCGCCCCCGTCGACCCCGTCGCCCCGGTCGGTCCGCTCGAGGACGCGGCCGGCGAACCAGGCCATGGCGCCGGTCAGGACGGGGACCCCGTGTGGACCGGGCTGCCAGGCGGCGGTCGCGAACTTGTCGACCTCGTCCCCGGTCCGGCCACCGAAGAGCTCGGCGAGGTCGTGGCGGGCCTCCGGGAGCAGGTGGACCACCAGGATCGACGCGTGCGAGGCGACGGTGTAGGTGTGGTTCGCCTTGGAGATCCAGACGACGAAGCGCGGCGGTTCGATCGAGCACTGCCCGGCGAACCCGACCAGGCATCCCGCGCGGTCCGGGCCGGCCGCCGCGGTGACGACGTAGACCGGGTAGTCCACCAGTGCGGCGAACGATTCGAATCCACCCATCACGCTACTTCCTCCCTGGTCGTGCTCCTCCCGATCCCGTCGGCACCGTACGCCCGTCGGATGCCCGTCGCCTCCCGGCCGGCGGCGTGGGGCACGCGCGCGGAGCACCATGGAAGAACACCCCAGCCAACCCTCCCGGAGGACAAGCGATGTCTCCCCAGCTCCTGTCGGAGCCTCTGAGCATCTACCTGAACGACCACCTGACCGGTGCGTTCGGCGGCGCCGCGCTCGCCCGTCGGATGGCCGACGTCCACCCCGACAGCCGGCGCGCGGCCGACCTGCGCCGCCTGGCCCGCGACGTGGAGCAGGACCGCGACGACCTCGTACGGATCATGAACAGCCTCGCGGTACCGGTGCGCCACTACCGCACCTGGCTCGGCCTCGCGGGGGAGCGGATCGCCCGCCTCAAGCCCAACGGAACGCTGGCACGCCGCTCCCCACTGAGCGACCTCATCGAACTCGAGACGATGCGCGCCGGCGTCGAGGGCAAGACCGCGCTGTGGCAGGCCCTGCGCGCCATCGCGGACAACGACCCGCGCCTGGACCGGGACGACCTGGACCGGCTCCTGCACCGGGCGGCCGAGCAGACCCGCACGCTCAACGGCTGGCACCAGGCGATCAGCGCCGGAGTCCTCACCGGCAGAGCTGCCACCTCGGGCCGGGGCACCAACGCCCCACATCCCGGCGACGTGTGATTGGACCGGTCCACTTCGGACAGACGCAGAACAGCCGCCCGGTCACGGCGGTCCCGCGCGCGGCGAGCCGTCGCGTTTGCCGCGGGTGATGCCAGCACGCGGCAGCCCACCGGGAGAACGAACCATGGCGCGAACACGCGAGGAAGCCCGCACCAGGCACCCACGTCACGAGCGGCGTGGTGAGGCGCGACTACCCGCGGTGGTCGCCACGCTGGTGGCCACCGCCCTGTACCTGCTGCTGCCGCAGAGCCTGCTGGTCGCACCGCGCTTCGTGCTGCCGGCGCTGGAACTGATGCTGCTCGTGCCGCTGATCGTGATCAATCCCCGGCGGATGACACGGCAGACCAGGGTCTCGCGGGTGCTGTCGCTGGGGCTGGTGGGGATCATCGCGGCCGGGAACCTGTTCGCCCTGGGGCTGCTGGTCCACGACCTGGTCGCCTCCGGCATCAAGAACGGCGGCTCGCTGCTGGTGGCCGCGCTGCAGGTCTGGCTCACCAACATCATCGTGTTCGGGCTGGCCTACTGGGAACTGGACCGCGGCGGCCCCGTCAGCCGCACCCAGCTGCCGCGGGCCGAACTCCCCATGGCGGACTTCCGCTTCTCCCAGGACGAGAACCACGACACCGTCGAGGAAGTCGCCGACGGCTCCAGCATCAGCGCCGACTGGGTACCGACGCTGATCGACTACCTGTACGTGTCCGTCACCAACTCGACCGCGTTCAGCCCCACCGACACCATGCCGCTCTCCAGCCGGGCCAAGGTCCTGATGAGCGTGCAGGGCATCGCGGCCCTGCTCACCTCGCTGCTCGTGATCGCCCGCGCCGTCAGCATCCTGAACTGAGCGGCAGCCGCCCGAGCCGCGGGTTCCGGCCATGGTCGGCGCCCCGGTGGCGGCCGTCCACGCGGCTCCCAGGACGCAAGTCGCCTGATTGGGCGGCCGATTCGTGGGCAGGCGCGCGGCATCACCGAGAACGAGAACCGATTCCGAGGGAGACTGCTGTGAGCAAGGTGAGAGAGACCATCGACGTCGACGTCCCGCTGCGCAGCGCCTACAACCAGTGGACGCAGTTCGAGGACTTCCCGCGCTTCATGGACGGCGTGGAGGAGGTCCGCCAGACGGATGACCGGCGCTGCCACTGGACGGCGAAGGTCGCCGGTGCGCACCGGGAGTTCGACACCGAGATCGTCGACCAGCAGCCCGACGAGCGGATCTCCTGGCGGACGGTGGGTGGTGACGTTCGACAGAAGGGCGTCGTGACCTTCCAGCGCCTCGACGACGCCCACACCCGCGTCAGCCTGGTCATGGACTTCGAGCCCCATGGCATGGCCGAGAGGGCCGGCGACCTGCTCGGCGTCCTGGACCGGCAGGTCAAGGGCGACCTCAAGCGGTTCAAGGGCTTCATCGAGGAACAGGACCGCGCGAGCGGTGCCTGGCGCGGTCGGCTGGCGCCGGACGGTGGCCCGGCCTCCCCCGCGGCGGGCGAACCCGTGGGGCTCGGGGACACCCGGCTGGACGGCCCCCAGGCTCGGATGACCGGGGAAGGGGCACCGCCGTTGCCCGTCGACCCGGACGACATGCGGCACGGCTGAGCCACGCGGTCGCTGTCGCTGACCCGCGCTGCGCGGCCGAATGTGAAACGCGGCTTCGACACCTTTCTCGCTGGTCTGCCCATGCCCCTATGGTGCACGCGAGAAAACGACAGCAGACGTCGCCACCGCACGTCGGAAGGCGGCGTCGCGGATTCCTCGTCGAAGACCGAGAAATCGAATGTCGAGAATACGGAGGTCGCCGGACCCGCCTTGCCGGCGGAGGAACATATCGGCGGGGGAGAGAACGGAGTTTCATCATGATCGCCCTCGGAGTCATCCTCCTTGTCATCGGATTCGTCACCGGCCTTTCCATCCTGTGGACCGTCGGCATCATCCTGGCCCTCCTCGGCGTCGCGCTGTGGGCCATGGGCGCGGCCGGCCACGAGGTCGCTGGGCGCCGCCACTACTGGTAGGAACCGGCAAGGGGCCTTCCCGTCGCCCCATGCCCGTGCCCTGTGCACGCCCGAGTCGGGCCCGGCATCGCCGGGCCCGACTCGGCTGCGAGGGTGCGAGGGTGGCCGGGCTTCGGCGAATCCGGAGGCACCTCTGCGCGCCACTGTTCACGGAGCGATTCGGGCGCTTCGTCGAGGCCGGAAGCTTCTCGGCGGCGATGCTCGCGAGGCATCCTGCTCAGCACGTCTTCGGGGGAGAGGAAAACGGTGTGAGTGAAACGGCAGATCGGGGACAGCAGTATCTCGACATGCTGTCCGTCACCCGGACGCTTCGAATGCTCATGAAGGGGATGTACCAATGATTGCTCTTCTCCTGGTACTGCTGCTCGCTCTGGCTCTGTTCGGTCTCGGCTTCGCCGTCAAACTGCTGTGGTGGGTGGCGTTGTTCGTCCTGGTGGTCTGGTTGATCGGATTCGTCGCCCGTTCGGTGGACGGGGCCGGCAGTCGTAGTCGCTGGTACCGCTGGTGACGGCGGCACGGCCCGCTCAGCGGACGCGTCCGTGCTCAGGGGGCTCGCCCAGCCGGTGCGGGTGCACCTGATGTCGACCCCGATGGTGATCGCCGCCGACGGCGGCCGGGCGCTCGCGGTCCTGGGGGCACCGGCCCTGGCGATCGTGGCCGTCCTGATCGGTGCGGTCGTGTGGGGCAGTCGCCGGGTGCGCCGACGGAGGTCGCCCGTTCCGACCGCCCAGGCCCTGGGATCCCGGGCCGGCGACGCAGTGAGTCCCGAACGGGATTCGTGGCAGACACCCGGTCCGGGCCCCGACCCGGCAGCCCGGCCGGGCGGCCCGGGTAGGCATCGTGCCCGACGGCAGGACACACCGGGCCCGCCGCAGTGACCCGCGGGTCCCGCGTGGGGAAGCGGGGCACGGTGTGGTGGGGACCTCGATGACGGCTCGCTCGCCGGCCTCCACGGCCGTTCCAGGATCCTTCCGCCGGCGGGCGGGCCAGCGCGAGACACCGGAGGCCGGAATCAAGCATGACGAGACCGGAATCCGGGTTCATACTTGGGGTATGTCGGACGAGCGGCAGCCCCGCACGAGCTGGACGTTCCTGACGCACCACGCCCGGGTGCTGGTGATGATCTCGCACAACGCCGAGGTGCGCCTGCGGGAACTCGCGATGATGTGCGGGCTGACGGAGCGCGCGGTGCAGGCGATCGTCACCGACCTGGAGAGCGCCGGTTACGTGGTCCGCTCCAAGCACGGCCGTCGCAACCACTACCGCGTCGTGCGCGGCACGTTCTTCCGTCACCCGGCCGAGGCCCACCACGAGATCGCCGGTTTTCTGGACCTCTTCGCAGACCTTCCTCCCGGCGCCGACCCCCACCGTGATCCCCGCTCCGGTCACGTCGGTCAGTACGCAGAACAGCACCCGGAGCCACAGGACGGTGAGCCAAGGTGAGGGAATCTTCCGGGCCCGACCGGCACGACTACTACTCCGACCGTCCACGGGCCGTCGCACCGCGGTTGCAGGTCACCCTGTCGACGGTCCCCGAGACGGCTGTGATCGTCCACCTCGACGGTGAGGTGGACCAGGACACGCGCCGTTTCCTCGACGACGCTCTCGCCCAGGCGATCAGTGATCACCCGCCGCTCGTGATCGTCGACCTGGCCGGCCTGGCCTTCTGCTACTCCTCCTGCCTCAACGCGCTGATCGCCGCCCGTCTGGACGCGCGGGCCGCACACGTCGAGATGGTGCTGGCCGCGGCGTCGCCGCAGACCACGCGGTTGCTGGAACTCACCGGCACCGATCAGCTCTTCGCCGTCCACGGGAGCGTCCGTGCGGCCCTGGCCGATGCCGGCGGCTTCAGGGATGGAACAACACCTTGACCGCCCCGTCCCGCTTCGTCTGGAACATCTCGTAGACGGCGGCCGTTTCGGCCGGCGGACGGCGGCGCGTGTCGAAGTGTCCGCTGCCCAGGGGTCGTTGGCCTGTCCCACCCGTACGGGGCGGACCTCTGGCGACCCGTGATGACCGGACCGCCGCAGGCCGGTCCGGGGTCGGACTGGCCTGCGGCGAGCTTTCGTTCCGTGGGACTTTTGCGGGCGTGCACCTCGCGGGGACGTTCGAGGTGTCGGGTGCCACTGGTGGGTCATCCCGGCGAGGATCAGCCCTTGGCCAGGAGCTCGGCCCGCAGGCCGGTCAGGGTACGCGTGAGCAGCCGGGACACGTGCATCTGTGAGATGCCCAGCCGGCGACCGATCTCGGCCTGAGTCAACTCTGCGCCGAAGCGTAGCGAGAGGATGCTTCGGTCGCGCTCGGACAGGGCGGCGATGAGCGGCTTGAGGGTCTCCAGGCAGAGCACGGTCTCGAAGGCGCCCTCCTCCTGCGCGACCCGGTCGCCCAGCGCGTCGCCGCCGTTCCGGTGGTCGCTGCCGGGCGCGGGGGCGTCGAGCGAGGTGGCGCTCTGCGCCTGGGAGGCGATCAGGCCCTCGCGTACCTCGTCCTCGGGCAGGTCCAGGTGCGCGGCCAGCTCGCCCGGAGTGGGAAGGCGGTCCAGCAGTTGCTCCATCGCGTCGCTGGTCTTGGCCAGTGTCAGGCGCAGTTCCTGCAGCCGGCGCGGGACGTGCACCATCCAGCCGGTGTCCCGGAAGAACCGCTTGATCTCGCCGCTGATGGTCGGCAGCGCGAAGGTGGAGAACTCGACCTCGAACGACAGGTCGAAGCGGTCGATGGCCTTGATGAGGCCGATCGTGCCGACCTGGACGATGTCCTCGACCGGCTCCTTGCGGTGGCCGAAGCGGCTCGCCGCGAACCTCACCAGCGCCATGTTCAGCTCGATCAGGGTGCCGCGCACGTACGAGTACTCGGACGTGCCCTCCTCCGCCGCGCGCAGCCGGGCGAACAGCGCCTTGGACAGCTCGCGCGCGTCAGCAGGGCAGACGGCAGCGGGCCGGCTGGCTTCGATCCCCAGGCGGCCGGCGACCCGGACCAGGTCGGCCGAGCAGGTCACCTCGTCATCGATCGCCTCAGCTGCGCGGGGGGCTGCGCCGGGGGCTGAACGGACGTCGACGTGGGCAGTGGTCGAAGGGCGGGACGCGAAGGTCGGCATGCTCTCTCCTCTGCTGGTGATCACTCGGTCGGGGTGACGCGGCTCGAGTGCCCCACATTGCCCCGGACAGACCCGTCTTTGCGATATGTCCTTACACCTTCACTTCATCTGCACAGAAAAGGGCGGCTACGCCGCGTCGAGTACGGCATGAAGCCAGAGCTCCAGCGCGGCGCCGCACTGCTCGGCCCCCAGCGGAAGCCGTGCGAGCGTTCGGCCGAGGAACGCGCGCAGTTCGCTCGCGGGAGCACGGAACACGGCGGCACCGTCCGGAGCGCGGAGCATCATCAGCACGTGCAGCCCGTCCGTCTCGGGGTCGAAGAGCACATCGCCTTCGCCAGCCGGCGCGTTGAGGCCCTCGGCCAGCAGCGTGCGGGCGAAACCCCAGCTCTCGCCCATCCCGAAGGGCAGCAGGAAGTCGATGCGAACGGCGAGCGGGTCCTGGGGGTCGTAGCTCCAGGTGGTGTGCAGGCCGATGCCGGCCCCGTCGACCGTGAGCAGCTCGAGCTGAATCTCCGCGGTCACCACTGTCTTGCTCCCGCTCATCGGGTGCCCCTCCCCACGTGGCCACTGCCGCCGAGCGGCTTGTGGCGCCCGTCTGCCCGCGCAGAGCCTGCTCAAACCGGGGGCTGACCTGGGCGAGGTCCGCCCTGCCGAGCCCGGCGCCGCATCCGCGAGACCGGGAACGACGGCTCAGCAGGCCGCTGCGGGCAGCCCGTAGCCCCACGCTGCGTCAGGTACCGCGGGCGAGGGTCAGGTGGTCGGTCAGCACGCTGAAACGAGGAGAAGCCAATGGCGCCGTGCACCGCCCCGGAGCGCGGAGCGGCGGGGTGGGCCAGGCGATGGGGTTCGAGCACCGCGAGCGAGCCGCATTCTGCTGGACCCCGTCAGGAGGACATGTGCAGGCGCAGAGTCAGGCCGGTGGGGGTGGCGCGGATTTCGACGAGGTCGCAGAGCTGGTGGATCATCCACAGACCCCGGCCGCCGTTTCCGGAGGTGGGGGAGGTGCGGCTGCGTCCGGCCAGCGGGTCGCGCAGGTACCCGGCGTCGCGGATCTCGGCTATCGCGGTGCCGTCGCCGGTGGTCCACAGGCGCAGTGTGCCGCTGCCGCCGCCGTGGGCCACCGAGTTGGCGACGGCTTCGCTGATCGCGAGGATGAGGTCGCCCCGGCGGGCGCCCTCCAGTGTGGTGGTCCGGGCCCAGGCGTCAGCCTGCCGGCGGACCGCGGCCAGCTGCCCGCCGCGGTACGTCAGCCGGGTCGTCTGGTCGGGCTCGGGCAGCGCCTGGTCGCAGTCGCCGCAGACCACGGCAGGATCGGTGTAGTGCGGGCTCGGGAGGTTCTTGCCGCCGTCGAGGACCGTCGGGTGGGTTCGGCGGGCATCGTCGACGACGCCCGCCGGCAGTGCGCTGACGTCGTACGGGCACAGGATCGTGGCGCCGCGCCGCGCGAAGGCGGTGTTGATCAGGGCTTCGTGCCGGGTGGCTTCGAGGATCTCCGCCCGGGTCCGGCCTGCCCAGATCGGCTCGCCCACGATCCGCACGGGCCGGTCGGGATACCGGTCGGCGAAGTCCTGCAGAGCGGAGAGGATCCGCCCGGGGTTGCGCCCCAGAACCGTCATGTCGGCGAACTCGACCTCGGCGGCGGCATCGCCCAGGGCCGAGCCCAGCGCCTCCAACCGGTGACCGGGAACGGCGACGAAGCACGGCTCGGCGGCGTCCAGGGCGCGGCGCGCGAAGGCGCCGACCGTGCTGACGTACTCCTCGGTCGTGCGGTAGAACAAGGCCGGATGAACGAAGCGTCCGCCGGCCGCCAGGGGGGTCTCGGCATCGGTCATGCCAGCATCTCCACGACCCCGCGCGCGGGCTGATGGTCTCGGCGGGTAGCCGGGCGGTCGTCAGGCGTGAGAGGCACCAGCTTCTCCTCGGCTCAGATCGCGGCCGGCCCCGGTCCGTGGCCGCGGTCGCCGATCCTACAAGAGGCGTGGGTGCGGGCAGGCCCCGCTACCACCGTGGCGGCATCTGACCGTATGGTCACCCCCGGGGGGCGGAACTCGCGTCCCTCTCCGATCATGCAAGAGAGGCGATGACGATGAGCATCGAGGGACGTGGCCGCGCAGTTGGCCCGCGTGAGCCCCACGCCCCGGTCACGGAAGGCGTGGCTCCCGTGCACGTCGTGTGCCGCCTCGCGGGCGACCTGGATCTGGACCGCGTGGGTTCGGCCCGTGCGGCCCTCGACGAGGCACTCAGCCCGCACACCGACTGGCTGATCGTCGACCTGGCGGCCGTCACCTTCTGCGACTCCTCCGGACTGAACCTCCTCCTGCAGACCCGACTGACCGCCGAGCGGGCGGGCACGGGGATGCGGCTGGCCGCGGTACCGGAGCCGATGAAGCGCCTTCTGGAGATCACCGGCGCATCCGCCGTCTTTCCCCAGTACGCCACGGTTGACGCGGCCCTCCAGGGCTAGGAGCGTGGGTCAGTAACGAGCAAGCGGCTCCGCTCCTGTGACCGGCGGATCGGTCGTGGCGGCTCCCCGGCGGGGCCTGTGTGGGGTTCGGGCGGGGGTCTGTCCGCCCGGTGCCCGGCGGGCAGGGCTCGTGACGTGGCCGGGGACCCTGGCTGGATCAGCTGGCCGGGGCGGCGATGCCTGCTGTCCCGGCGTGGCGGAAGATCTTGCGGAGGTTGTGGCAAGCGGCGAGCGTCTTTGTGGATGCGTCCGCGGGGTGCTGGTGGGACCTGCTCGTCGTGGCCGAGGCGGCCGGTGGCCATGAATGTATCGGTGCCGCACGTGAGTTGGCGGTCCCTGGCGGCTTCGAGGTTGGTCTCGGAGCAGTAGCCGGCGTCGACGAGGGCCTGCTTGGGGTGGCGGCCGGTGTTCTGGGCGGACTGGTCGAGCATCGTGGTGTAGTTCAGGGCGTCGGAGGCGTTGCAGGTCACGTCGGCGGCGGTGATGACCTGGTGGGCCTCGTCGACGACGGCCTGGGCGTTGTATGCCTGGATGTAGGCGCCGTCGCTGTTCTTCATGATCCGGGAGTCGGGGTCGGTGAAGTTGGCCTGGGACTTCGGCTTGGGGCGCGCCTTCGCCGCGGCCTTCTGCCCGGCCTCGGTGACGGCCTGCTCGTCAAAGGCGTGGGCACGCTGTTGGCGGCGGCGTTCCTTCTCCTCGGCGTGCACGCGTGCCTTCTCGGTGGCTTCGGCCTCGATCTGGGCGCGGGCGGCCTGCATCCTGGCGAGGCGCTTCTCGCGGCGGTCCAGCTCGGCGGGCAGGTCGGTGTCCTTGCCGTCGACACCGAAGATCTGGTCCTCGGCCGTGTCACTCGCTTCGGTGTCGGCCAGCAACGCGGCGGCCATCGCTTCCAGGTCGGCGATCTCGGCCTCGACCTGCTCTTCCTTGTCGACGAGGCGGCTGTAGCTCATGGCCTTGTGCTTGGAGGCGTTCGCTTCGAGCTTGGTGCCGTCCAGGGCGACGCGGCCCATCTTGACCATGCCGAGCTTGGTCGCCAGCTGCAGCGACTGGGTGAACAGGTCGGACAGGGCGTCGAGGTGGCGGCGGCGGAACCGGGCGATCGATCGGAAGTCCGGGGCCTGGTCGGCGGCCAGGAACCGGAACGCGACGTCGTCGGCGCACTTGCGCTCGATCGCTCGGGAGGAGCGGACACCGGTGGTGTAGCCGTAGATCAGCAGACGCACCATCAGTCTCGGGTCGTAGGGAGGGTAGCCCCGCTTCTCGGTGTAGTCGGCCAGGACTGGGGAGAGGTCGAGCACCTCATCAACCAGGTCAGCGACGAACCGGGCGAGGTGGCCCTCGGGCAGCCAGTCGTCCAGCGACGGCGGCAGCAGCAGGACCTGATGCGGGTCGAACACCCGGAACGTCTTGTCCGCCGCGGTCGATCGAGAGCTCAGCTGCCTCCGCTCGACCGGCGCGATCTCGAACAAGCCGTCCCCTCCACCATGCATGCCGCCATCATTCCGCATGGCAGATCCCGAAGACCCGGCCTCAGTAGCGAGAGCGGCGATCTTCCGAAAACAGCTGGGGCCATGTCAGACGGGCGGGCATCATGATGGGATGCCCAAGCTGATCGCCCCGACTGTCAGGCTGAGGACATCGTTCCTGGCGGCGCTTGCCGAGTTCCGCGCAGACCCCGACCACCCGGTTCCGTGGTTCGTCACCGACGCTGATCCACCGGCTCTGACCGACGCCGTGGCCTTCACCGACTACGTCTCGCGCGTGCTGAGCGAGCGAACCGAGGCAGCCGCGCGAACGGACGGGTTCGTGCCGATGACGACGTTGTGGTGGGCCGAACACGAACAGATGCTGGGCAGGCTTGCGATCCGCCACCGGCTGACTCCGGCATTGGAGAGGGCCGGCGGACACATCGGCTACGACGTACGGCCCAGCGCACGGCGCCAAGGACATGCGACCGCGATGCTCGCCGCCGCGTTGCCCCTCGCCCGCTCGATCGGCATCACGCACGCGCTGTTGACCTGCGACAAGACGAATACCGCGTCCCAGCGTGTGATCGAAGCCAACGGGGGCCAGTTCATCGACATGGCCGGTCACAAGCGCCGCTACCGGGTGCCGACATCCTGACAACCCGATGTGTCGCGACACCACTGATTGCTGTTACTGACCCACGCTCCTAGCCGACCATGATCAACCTCAGCGCCAACCGCTGTACCGATGTTCCAAGCGCCGCCAATTGCACTCGATGCGAACTCGCGACGGTTCGCGAATCGTCGTGGCCAACGGCGCCCACCAGCACGCTGACCAGGGAAGTTGGCCCGGCCTACTGGTGGTGACGGTAGCGACGGACGTGAGGGCGATGCCAGCTGGTGTCACTCGTCCGGCTGACTGACCTGCGGTTTGTCCGCCGACTCGCATCAGATGCGGTTTTCTCGCATGCGACGCGAGTGACGGAGGGTGGTGGACCGGTGGGGTTCAACGGGTCGATCCCAGGTGCGGCACGGCTGCGTCGCGAACGCCCTCGGCTACCACGACAAGATCATCAGCCGCCTTCTCCGAGAGACTGGCGGAACCTGGAGCCGATACGCCGCCGGCGACCACACTCGCTCACCGGTGGGCTGGGTTCCTCGGAGCACCCACGGCAGTTGAAAACGCGAGCCCCCAGTCAAAGGCCCTTCAAAACACGGTCAAGTGCCGACCGGCCGACTGGCCCCCAGTGCGGCTTGCCGCCGGGCAGGCCGCGGTCCCCGGCACGACCCATGGCCATCAGGAACAGGCTCTTCATCGCGGCCAGCCCGCGCGCCCGTCGTACCGCCGCCTCGTCCGCTTGTGCGTAGCTGTTGAAGAACCGAGCGGCGCCGCCCGCGGGGAGCAGCAGCCAGGCAGCCATAAGGTCCCATGCCGGGTCGCCGGCGAAGACCGCGTCGAAGTCGATGACGCCCGCGAGTGTCCCGTCCGCGACGACGACGTTCGCGGGGTGCAGGTCGCCGTGCACCCACACCCGCGGGCCGCCCCACTCGGGAGCCATCACCGCGTCGTCCCACACGGCCCGGATGTCGTCCTCGGCGAAGCCGCCGAGGTCCACGGCCTGCAGGAAGCTCTCGAAGCCGTCCGTGCACTTCCTGGGGTGAGCGCCGAAGGCCGAGGAGTCCGGCGCGTCGGCGGGCGCCTCCGCATGCAGCGCCTTGAGGAAGGCCGCCAGCGTGTCGGCCGCGTGGTCGCCGCGGGTGATCGAGCCGTGGTCCAGCGGCGTGCCTTCCACCCATGTCATGACGGTCCAGACCTTGGGGAAGCGCTCGGACGGTGCACCGCTCCGCACCGGAGTCGGGATCGGCAGCGGCAGGCGCGGGGCCAGCACCGGCAGCCAGCGGCGCTCCTTGAGCTGCGAATCGGGGAGTTTCTCCATCCGCTGCATCCGGACGGCCAACTCGTCCCCGAGCCGCCACATCTGGTTTCCCCAACCGCCCTCCACCTCACGGATGGGCAACTCGGCCAGGTCCGGGTGCTGCTCCCATAGCAGGTCACGGATCAGATCTTCGCTGATCTCAATCTCGGATTCGATCACGCGAAGTCACAGTACTTGAGGCAGGCGGAGCCGACCTTGCCCTTGGGAGATCCAGTCCCCGGTTCGATCTCGCAAGTTCCCGCGGTACCCAGTGATCCCGGGCTCGCAACGACTCAAGGGGGGCATCCCCAGCTCAATGCCAACGAGGGCAGCCTGAACCGCCCCCCGATACGCCGCCGGCGATCACACCTGGTCACCGGCGGGCTGGGTTTCTCGGGGAACCCACGACAGTTGAATACGCGAGCCCACCAGTACCGAGGCCGGACCAGCACCACCCTGCCAGCCATCAACGGCTACACCGAACAGCGCACCTACGACCGGGCCGGGCACCTCACCACCATCGCCGGCACCAAGAGCGGCACCACACTCTCTGCCGGTTACCGGCGCAGCCCAGCGCGGCGGGGTCGAGGTCGAGGGGGAACAGGTCGTGAGCGCGGTGGTCTCGCCAACCTGGACGAGCCGGTCGACGTAGGCGCCGCGCTCGAGGTGGCCGAGGTAGAGGCGCGGAACGGGTTCGAGTTCGCGGCGCCAGTAGTGCGAGATGCCCACCGAAACGCCGCTGGCCGCCTGCTGGAAGGCAAGCGGCCAGCGGTCACCGCATCGCACTACACGCGGCTGGTCGTCGGGGGCCACGGTGGACAGGACGAACGCCGTGGGCGCACCGGGGCGACGCCGTTGTCGGTGATGGCGGCTCAGCCGGCCGCGTGGTACTTGCCGCGGATGCCGGTGGAGCCGTCGGCCTGGGTGACGAGGATGAAGCTCTGATCGGGGCTGCCGTTGTAGGGGTGACCCGTGACGTTGCCGTTGGCGTCCATGGTGAGGGCGAAGTTGTAGTACTTGCCGCGGATGCCGGTGGACCCGTCGGCCTGCGCTACGAGCGTGAAGCTCTGGTCCTGGCCGCCCGTGTAGGACCGGGCTGTCAGAGCGCCCGCAGGGGTGATGGTGAGCACGACGTTGTTGTAGGCACCGCGGATGCCGGTGGAGCCGTCGACCTGCGAGACCAGCCGAAGGCTCTGGTCCGCGCCGCCGCCGAAGATGTCGCCCGCGACCCGGCCGTCGGCGTTCATCGTCAGCGCGCGGTCGTTGCCGACGCCCGGGTCCGCGCCGGTCCAGCGCAGTTCCAGGCGGTGCCGTCCCTGGCTGCCGCCGTCGAACAGCCAGGTGTCGCCCTGCGGGCGGCCTGCCAGGTCGCGTAGCGCCGCGCGGTTGAACGCGAAGGAGCGCTCGCACACCAGGTCGTCGTCGTTGATGAGCCAGCCCAGGATGAGGTTGAGCAGGCCGGCGCCGATGGCGAACCAGGCCGCCCAGCCAGCCGCCGTATCGGAGTCGGACTTGGTGAGCGTGACCGACAGGTCCAGGGCCGCCTCCGCCCACCGGGCCAGTGCCTTGCGCAGCTCGGTGTAGAAGCCGCCGGGGCTGGCGTCGGCCTCCCAACACTGGATCTCACACGTGATGTGCTGGTTCAGCGTTCCGTTGAAGACGAAGGTGTTGGCGTCGAAGACGTGGCGGGTACCCGCGACCGTCGAACCGTACTCCCGCGTGTTGTACGACGTCTTGGCCTGGCGGTCACTGCCGGAGGCGATCCCCCAGTAGATCTCGTCCTTGCCGAGCTCGTTCGATCGACGCTCGCAGGTGAAGGCGTGCATCCGCACCTGGCCCTGAATGTCGTCCGCGGCCGCCACCCCATCCCCGCTCGCGCTCCCCTTCAGGAACGTGGCACCGCGTCCGTACTCGGCCAGCGCAGCCACGAACTCCTCGTCGTCCAGCGGCTCACCCTCCCGGAGCGCGCTGACGTCGACGACGCGCACGTTGGGCTGCGCCATGACCTGTGCGGTGATTGCCGGAAGGTCGGCCTTGAGGTCGGCGAGGCTGTAGCCGGTCTCCAGGGGCAGGCTCGTGATCCTCTCCGGGAGGATGGTGATCGGGCCGCGCGCGGCCGCCTCGCGGTAGACCCGGCCGAACTCGCCGAGCTCCTCTACCGGGACGAAGTCGCCGACGAGATCGATCAGGCGCTGCTCGAGGTCGGTCAGCTCCAGGCCCTTCTCCATCCGGTCGGCGCCGTGCAGCAGCGCGCCGACCAGAACGTTGCCCGGACGGTTCAGCCGCAGCCGCCGGCCAGCCGGCGTCTCGGCCCGTCCACCCGACAGGGTGGCGCGCAGCTTCTGCAGACGGTCCTCGGGGGTCATCGGGAACGCGGCCATGCGGAACCACACCCTTTCCAGGTGTCCAGTGCGGGCACCACACCCACATGCGCACACAACGTAACTGTTCGGATTGCATCCGTAGCGGAAAAATTCGAGGCTGGCCGGAAGTCGGCCCCAGGAAAGATCGGGCCTGCTTGGTGATCGCGACAGTCCGAAGCGAGCCGCCTCGGGACATCGCTGACGGAGCGCCCTCCTGGATCAGAGGTCAACATGTGTGCTCCACAGAGCGACGCTGACTTGACGGGGGCCCTCGAAGCCGACATCAAGGCGTGGATCGCCGTCTGGAACGAGAATCCACGGCCCTTCACTTGGACCAAGCCGCGGCACGGTGTCGGCCTGGCCACGGAGCCGGCATCCGGTGCGGCCGACGTCCCCGACGACGGGTGCGGGGAGGGAGTGGACCCGTGGAACGGGGGTAGGCGGCAGCGCGCCGCTTCGCCCGGGCATCCGCCGGGATGCCCGGGCGAAGCGGCGCGCTCACGTCGCGACAGCCGGGCCGCCTGGCTGGTCCCCACGATGGAAGGACTTCCGTGTCCCACGAACGTTATGAGCTGACTTTCCGTCACACTCCTGCCTTCGGCCGCCCCGGCAACCCCGACGTGGTCGTGGTGCAGCGTCAGGAGGCCACCGGCCCGGGCGGGCATCCGCTCTATCGCGACCGCAGCGGCATACTCTGCGTGGAGATCAGCGACCGCGACGAGGTCCGGATGCTGAGCACTGGCGTGCACCAGTCGCCCTTGCGCCCCACCGCCGTCCGCCGTTCGTAGCACCGGTCCTCACCCCGTGCGGCAGCGCCGGCCTTGCCGGGCTCGGGCGAGGCATTGTCGGGTCATGGCAGACTGACGAACGCGTCACATCCAGCGCAGAGGAGCGCCATGCAGAGCAGTGCCGTCGAAGGAACCGGGGCCGGGGCCCGGGCCGCGGCCGACCGTCTGACCGTCGATGTTCGGATCCATGGTCGGACCGTGGTCGTATCGCCGGCCGGCGAGCTTGATCATGACAGCGTGGCTCTGCTGAG
This sequence comes from Kitasatospora nipponensis, assembly GCF_039528135.1. NCBI lineage: Bacteria > Bacillati > Actinomycetota > Actinomycetes > Kitasatosporales > Streptomycetaceae > Kitasatospora > Kitasatospora nipponensis. The sequence goes on from NZ_BAAALF010000063.1 coordinate 37,010, forward strand.
CGGGCGACTTGCCGATGCCCTGGGTCGGCCTGACGGCCGCCGGTTGGTGGTGGACTGCCGGGATCTGTGGTTCTGCGACTCCACCGGACTCAACGCCCTGCTCGCAGCCCGACTCGCCGCCGAGGAAGCCGGCAGCCCCCTCGTCCTGGCCGGCCTGCAGCCGACGGTGGCCCGCGTATTCGGGATCACCGGTGTCGACAGGGTGTTCGATATCCGCCCCGACCTGGACGCCGCCATCCTGCGGTGAGTGCTTCCCCCTCGCGTGTCCCGCCGCGATCGGCGGGAAGACGACGTCGCGGCAGTCGACCCGTCACCCAACATCCGGCCTTCAGATTGAGGAAAGATGAGTGCGAGCGATCCCCGGACCAGCGACCGGCCGGTGCTGCCCGCGCTCCCTCCCCACGGGCAGATCCGCCGACTCACCCTGAACGGCGCCGCCGGCACCGTGGGGCGCTGTCGTGACCACACCCGCCAGGCCCTGCACGACTGGGGATGGCTGCCCACCGGCGACCCGGACCAGCAGGCCCGTGCCGATGACGTGCTGCTGGTTGTTTCCGAACTCGTCACCAACGCCTGCCGGCATGCCGGCGGCCCCGAACAGCTGATCGTGCAGGCGACCGAGCGGAGCCTGCGCATCGACGTCCTCGACGGGCTTGCCACGCCTCCGCAGCCGCGACTGCCGCATTCGCCGGGCCGAATCGGCGGCCACGGCCTGCACACGGTGGCGCTGCTGGCCAGCCGCTGGGGATCCACGCCGCAGGGCGAGGGGCTGGGCAAAACCGTCTGGGCCGAGTTCGACGTCCCCGCTGCATGATCCCGCCGTCCCGCTCATGGTGCGGTACGTGGCATCCGGGTACTCGGGACGTGTGCAGGAGATGGCGGGGGGAGAGGGCCGGCGCCCGGGCGTGGCGTCACCGCGTTCCGGTTCCGGGACGCGGTGACGCCCGGTAGCGCTACGGCGGACTGTGGATTCGGCCGCGACCGGACCGCGTCGGGCACTGCTTGCGGGCACTGACTTCCGTGCGCCGCTCGTCCCGGTAGCTCCATCGTCTCGGCTCACGGCTGGTCGTAGTAGCGCCGCTCCTCGACCACCTCGTCCGCTCCCGCACGGCCCGTGGAGCGCCCGCGCCGGAAGATGCTTCCGTAGGCGATCAGGCCGAGCAGGCCGGCCGCCATCAGGATCCAGCCCACCAGGTGGACGTCCATTCCGGACAGATGCCAATTGACCCCGAACGCCAGTACGGCACCCAGGGCGAACAGCAGGATGCAGCTGCCGATACCCATCGCTTCTCACTCCTCGCTGGTAGGGACTGATCTTCGGCTGCCCCCGATCCGGCGGCTGACACCCGACTCCGTCCACAGGTAAGCGGGGTGACGGTCCTTCGGACCTGGCCGCGCGGCCCCGACGCCCGATCAGGACTCGGCGTCCCGGTTCGCCACCCGCGCCCGGCGGCGAGGGAGAACCCGGCGGTCCTGCCCTCAGCCTTCGGTGCCGGCGTGCGGATCCGGCTGCCCCGGGGCGTGGAAGCAGGCGGTGATGGTCTTGCCGTCCGTCTGTGCCCGGGTGCGCCAGTCGTCGGCGAGGGTGTCGATGATCGCCAGGCCCCGTCCGCCCGGCCGGTCCGCGTCCGGCGGCCGGGGCTGGGGGAGCTCGCTGGAGGAGTCGTGGACGCAGACGTACAGGTATCGCCGGTCCCAGAGCAGGACGAGTTGGGCGCTGCTGTGCCCGTGGATGTGGGCGTTGGTGATCAGTTCCGACACGGTGAGCACCACGTCGTCCGCGGTGTCCGGTACCTGGGCGGTCCACCCGAGGTCGTCGAGGTGTTTGCGCGCCCACTGGCGGCCGGCCCGCACTCCGCCACTGACCGGGAAGGAGCGGGCCCATCCGGTGGCTCTGATCCTCATCGCACCCATCACGCGCCTCCCTGTCCTGCCGGTTGAGTCCGCCTACCCCGATCCCGCTGCGGCAAGGGGCGTGGGCACAGGACGGTGCGGGGCTACGGGCCGCCGGACGGCGAGCGGCCCACGTCGACGGTGTCTCCCGGGTCGGCCTTCGCCCTGCCCGCCAGCGCGCCGCGGGTGTCCAGTCACGTCACCGCGCGGGTGGCTGAGCCCATCCGGTAGGCGGCAGCCGCGTCAACGGCGGCCACGGCAGCGAAGCGACGTCAGGCCGGCCTCCGCCCGCAGCGCGTCGAGCGCCGACGAGGCCGGCGCCGCGCGAACCCGTCTGCCGTCGACACCGCCACCCCCCGGCTCACTCGGTCACCCCGTGGCGCTCCACCCAGGCGTCGATCCGGTCCCACTGGGCGCACGGCTGGGAGATCCGCGACCAGCGCCTGGGGGTGCTGGGGACAGGGCCGATGTCGGTGCACCAGGCACTGCTCTTCCGACAGTGCCAACGTAGTTGATGGTGTGTTGAGCGCGTTCTCGTAGGCGATGGGGCAGCGGTGCCCGAGGGTGGCAAGAGGTTGCCCGCCGGCAGTGGTGTGGAGTGGCCCGGCCGGTGAACAGTGGGCGGCGATGCGCTGTCTACGCGGGTCCTGGTGGGCCGTTGTG
>NZ_BAAALF010000064.1:0-39413 GCF_039528135.1 Kitasatospora nipponensis
GGGGGGGGGCGCCGGATCCGGCGGCAGCGGAGGGCGCGGATCCCGCCGGGGAGGCGGGGCGGGTGCCCGGCGCGGCGGGGCCCGAGGCGGGGCCGGCCGGCGCCGAGGGAGCCGGCAGGGCGGCGGTCGCGGCCGCCGGACCGGTGCTCGCCAGGGCGGCCGAGCCGGTGCGCGGGGGAACGGACGAGGAGCAGGCAGTGGCGGCGGTCAGCAGGGTGACGAGGCCGACCAGCAGGCGGGTGGGAGCCGGCACGGTCGCTCTCCTTCCCGGGCAGCGGCGGCGGACGGGCGGACGGGCTTCGGGACGTGCTCCGGGGCGGGCGCGGTTTCCCGGCGCCGTCCCATCATCCCCGGCGGGGCTCAGTTGTGCGGGCCCAGGATCGAACCGTGTCGGCTGGCGACCTCCTCGACGGTGGCCGTCCAGGAGACCCGCACGACCGCGTCCGCGGGCACCGAGCAGACCGTGACGCTGCCGGCGCCCGCGGAGCCGGTCACCTCCAGGTGCACCCAGCCGCCGGTCAGCCGCACCTTCGCCGCGGTCACCCGGTCGACCGGCGATCCGCCCCGGGTGAGGGCCATCGGTCGGCGGAACTCCACTTCGGCCCTGCTCCAGCCTTCGAGAACGCTCATGCCCCGATCGTGCGCCACCGCCCGCGTCACCGCTCGGCTGACCGGCTGTCAGGGTGAGCGGCGGGCCCCGGTGCGCCCGGAGGAAATGGTGCGGACACCGGTGGGGGCGGCTGGCAGGATCGGATCTCGACCTGCGGCCGCGCAGGGGCGGCAGGCTCTCCGGGAGGTTCGTATGAAGAAGGATGCGGTACTGCAGACCGAGCGGCTGGCGATACGGCTCTGGGCTGCGGACGACCGGGCGCGGGCGTTCGACCTGTACCGGCGCTGGGAGGTGGCCCGCTGGCTGGGGGCCACCCCCCGGGCGATGGAGGACGAGCAGGAGGCCGACGCGCTGATCGAGCGGTTCCGCGGCCGCTCGGCCGACCCGCGGTTCGGCTGCTGGGCGGTCGAGCGCCTCGACACCGGCGTGATCGCCGGGACGCTCCTGCTGGTGCCGATCCCGGACGGCGCGGGGGAGGTCGAGGTCGGCTGGCACTTCCACCCCGACAGCTGGGGCCACGGCTTCGCCACCGAGGCGGCCGGCGCGATGGTGGCCAGGGGGTTCGAGCAGGGGCTGAGCGAGATCCACGCGCTGGTCCGGCCGGGCAACGACCCCTCGATGGCGGTCTGCCGCCGCCTGGGGATGGAGCCGCTGGGCCGCACCGACCGGTGGTACGGGAGCGAACTGGAGGCGTTCCTGCTGCGCCGCCCGTCCTGACGCGATATCGGCCGTCACTTTCCCTGATGTTCGCCCCGGGACAGTTCGATGACCGTCAAGTGGCGGGCCGAATAACAGTCCTGGCGGGGAGTCCGGAAAAGGGCCGGATTCGGCCGGAAGCCCGTGCCGCGGCCGAATCCGACCCCGGCGAAACTGTGATCTAGATCGCATTCGCCTGGCATCCCCGCTGGTAGTCGAGTTGACGCGTCCTCAGCTGGGTCTACGCGCGCTACGCTGGGGGAGATCGTCCACGCCACCCGTGGACGATCTCCTCCTTTCGGCTGCAGGCCACCGGTCCACCCCCATTCCGGCGGCGCTGCGGCACGGCAACCGCCCTACGCGGATTCCGCATGCGGCCCACCCCACCCGGGCCTCCGCATTCGATCGGGAGGACAGTCCGCGCGATGTGCGACGTCGATCCGTCGGCGCATCGCGCATGCCGGGGAGGTATTTTTGACCCACCAGTTCACTGCCGTTCAACCGAGCGACATCAACGGGCTGTTGACGCTCTATCGGCAGGTCTACGGGAGCAGCTACGCGCTGCCGATCGGGACCGATCCGGAGGTGATGGCGCGCGAGATGGCCTCGCCCCGCACCACCTGGCTGGCCGCCCGGGAGGCGCAGAGCGGACGGATCGTCGGTTCCATCATCGGGACGATCGACCCGCAGGAGCGGCTGGGGAAGCTGCAGGGGCTGGTCATCCACCCCGACGCGCGGGGCAGCGGACTGGCCCACCAGGCGGTGCGCCGGCTCAGTGACCTGCTGCTCGAGGGGGAGCAGGGCGCCGACTCCGTCTACGCCACCGCGCGCACCAACTCCACCGCGCCGCAGCGGGTCTGTCTGAGCGCCGGGTTCCGCGCGCTGGGCATCTTCCCGAACCTGCGCAAGGCCGAGCGGCACGAGACGATGGTGCTGCTGGCCAAGCACCGCGCGGGCGTGCTGGAGCGCAGGCTGCCGGTCGAGCGGGTGCCCGCCGGGTTGGGGGACCTGGTGCGCGCCCTGCACGAGGCGGTCGCCCTGCCCGAGCAGCCGCTGCCCGAACTCGTCGACGAGCCGTTGCCCGCCCGCCGCGGAGCCGGCCGGCCCGGTGGCGCGGCGATGGAGCTGGTGGACGCGCCGCAGTTCGTGCTGCGCCGGATGTCCGAGCAACTGCCCGACCCCGAGCAGCGCTTCTACCCCTTCCACGCGCCCAACGTGCTGCTCGCCACGGCGGACGGCGCGCACGAGGTCTACGCCCAGCTGAACCGCTCGGACGGCTACTGCGCGCTGATCGGCGCCGCCCCGGGCCTGGCCGCGCTCGGCGAGGGCTTCGAGACGCTGATCAACCGGCTGGCCGAGGACGGCGCCCTGCACATCGAGGCGCTGCTGCCGCTGGACGGCTACGAGGACCTGCGCCTGCTGCTCGCCCACGGCTTCCTGCCGGCGGCGGCCTACCCCGCGATGCGCCGTCAGGGCGAGGGGTGGCGCGACTACGTGGTGATGGCCCGCAGCCTGCAGCCGCTCGACTTCCGCGGGCTGTCCATCGACGCGGCCTTCCAGCCGTTCACCGAGCAGTACATCGAGCTGTGGAAGCAGCAGTACCTCAACACGCACGGGGTGTTCCAGTGAGCCAGTACCTGAACCCGGTCCAGGTCCCCGACCCGGCCGCGCTCGCGCACGTCCAGCAGCTGTGCGACATCGCCGAGCCCTACGCGGTGGGGCCCGAGCTCGACCGGCTCTTCGTCGAGGCGATGAACGAGTCCAACGCCTGGCACGTGGCGCGCTCGCCCTTCTTCGCCAAGCTCTGGGGCGCGAGCGAGGCGGCCGGGCGCCCGCTGGAGTCCATCGCCGACCTGGAGCGACTGCCCTACCTGCACGCCAACTTCTTCAAGGCGCACGAGGTGGTCTCGATATCCGGGCCGGAGGTCGCCCTGCACGTGACCTCCTCGGGCACCACCGGCCAGAAGTCCCAGATGTCCTTCGACCACTGGACGCTGCGCAACGGGCAGCGGATGGTCGCCCGGGTCTTCGACTCCTACGGCTGGCTGGGGGAGTCCGAGCCGGTCAACTACCTGCTCTCCAACTACCAGCCACGGCCCGGCCTGAACCTGGGCACCTCGTTCACCGACGAGTACCTGTGCGACTTCGCGCCGGTCCGCTCGGTCGAGTACGCGCTGAAGCACACCGGCAGCGGCCACGAGTTCGACCCGTTCGGCTGCGTGCGCGCGCTGCTGCGCTTCGCCGAGGAGGGCGCGCCGGTGCGCATCCTGGGCTTCCCCGCCTTCCTCTCCTTCACCCTGGACCGGATGCGCGAACTGGGCCTGCCGCCCGTCACGTTGAACCCCCGCTCGCTGGTCGCCTTCGGCGGCGGCTGGAAGGGCCACGCGGACCGCGAGGTCGGCAAGCCGGAGCTGTACCAGCGGATCCACGAGCAACTCGGCATCCCCGACGAGCGGATCCGCGACGGCTACGGCGCGGTCGAGCACTCGGTGCTCTACATGGAGTGCGCCCACCACCGGCTGCACGTGCCGACCTGGTCGCGGATGCTGGTGCGCGACGTGCGCACGCTGCGGCCGCTGCCCCACGGCGAGCGCGGCTACGCCCAGTTCGTCTCGCCCTACATCACCTCCGCGCCGGCCCAGTCGGTGCTGATGGGCGACCTGGTCTCGCAGCACTCCCCCGAGGAGTGCGGCTGCGGCCTGCCCACACCCTGGTTCGCCGTCCACGGGCGGGCCGGGCTCAGCCGCAACCGCAGCTGCGCCGTCGCCGCCGCCGAACTGCTCAAGGGGACCTCGTGAACGCCGACCCGACCACCACCGAGCCCGACCTCCCGCACTACTGGCAGGGCGAGTTCGTCGACGACGCGGAGGCCGGGCGCCGGCTGGACGCGCTGGACGAGCACGTCCGCGCGGTGCTCACCGGGCCGCGGCTGAACCCGCTGACCGTGCTGGCCGCCTGCGACCTGCTGGCCGCCGCCCTGGGCGACCCCGGCAGCCCCCAGTGGCTGCTGCTGGCCGCGGAGTTGAAGGCCGCCGAGGTCCCCGCGGCGGAGGCCGTGCGGACCCTGGAGGACCTCGCCGAGGCACTGGGGCGCGAGGCGCTGGAGAGCAAGCTGATGCGCGAGTTCGGTGGCATCGACCCGGGCCGTCTGGCCCGCTTCGACTTCCGCCGGGAGATCTTCGAGGGCTGGCTGCCGGTCGGCCTGCTGGTGCACGTCACCCCGGGCAACGCGCCCGCCGCCGGCGCGATGAGCGTGATCGAGGGCCTGCTCGCCGGGAACGTCAACGCGGCCAAGACCAGCGGCGGGGCACGCTTCACCCAGCTGCTGCTCGCCGAGCTCGGCGCGCTCGACCCCACCGGCGCGATCGCCGCGCGCACCATCGTGCTGGCCTTCTCCTCCATCCGCACCGCGTGGCTGGCGAAGCTGTGCGCCGCCGCGGACGCGGTGGCCGCCTGGGGCGGCGAGGAGGCGCTGGCGGGGGTGGCCGCGCTGACGCCGGCCGGCTGCCGCCTGATCGACTGGGGCCCCAAGCTCTCCTTCGCCTACCTGACCGAGGACGCCTGGGAGCGGCCCGAGGTGCTGCGCGGCATCGCCGAGGACATCTGCCGCCTGGAGCAGCAGGCCTGCTCGAGCCCGCAGGTGGTCTACCTGGACACCGAGGACCCCGAGCAGGTCTTCGCGTTCGCCGCCCGCTTCGCCCCGGTGCTGGCCGCGATGGTCGACGAACTGGAGGTGCGCGAGCCGGAGTTGCTGGAGAGCGCGGAGATCAGCAACACCGTGCTGGTGGCCGGCCACGAGGAGCACCTGGGCCTGACCCGGGTGCACGCGGCCCCCGACGGCAGCTGGCACGTACTGGCGGACCTGCGCAGCGCGCTGCGGGCCTCCCCGCTGCACCGCACGGTCTGGGTCAAGCCGCTGGCCCGCCGGCGGGTCGTCGAGGTGCTGCGCCCGATGCGCCGCTACCTGCAGACCGTGGGCATCGGCGCCGAGCGGGCCGACACCGCCGAGCTGGCGGCGCTGGTGCTCACCGCCGGCGCGCTGCGGGTGACCGTCCCCGGCGGGATGCTCGGCAGCTACGACGGCGAGCCGCACGACGGCGTGTACGCGCTGCAGCGCTACAGCCGCCGGGTCGACGTCCAGCTGGACGGCCGGTTCGCGACCGACGCCTGCCTCGACGACCTGGTGGGGGCACGCGAGTTGGCGCCGCCGGCGGTGGCGGTGACCGGCAAGGGCGAGTTCGAGCAGCTGCAGGGCGACCTGGCGCGGGCGGAGGTGTTCTTCCGCAGCGGCGGCAGCTCCGGCGCGCCCAAGCTCTCCGCCTTCACCTGGGACGACTACCACGAGCACATGCGCTCGGGCGCCGAGGGCCTGCTGGCGGCCGGCTTCGAGCCGCGCACCGACCGGGCGATGAACCTCTTCTTCGGCGGGCTGCTGTACGGCGGGTTCCTCAGCTTCTTCTCGGTGCTGGAGAACCTCCAGGCGGTGCAGTTCCCGATGGCGGCCCAGGACGACCACGCGCTGGTTGCCCGTTCCATCGTCGACCACCGGGTGGACACCCTCTTCGGCATGCCGACCTACCTGCTGCGGGTCTTCACCGAGGGCGCCGAGGAGCTGCGCGCCTACCGCGGCGTGCGCAAGGTCTTCTTCGGCGGCGAGCACTTCCCCGAGCGCCAGCAGGCCTGGCTGCGCGAGGAGTTCGGCGTCGAGGTGATCCGCTCGGCCGCCTACGGCAGCGCGGACGCCGGTCCGCTCGGCTACCAGTGCGACCACGCGCCGGCCCGGGTGCACCACCTGTTCAGCGGCCTGCAGACGCTGGAGATCCTGGACCCGGAGCAGGACCGCCCGGCCGCGGTGGGCGAGCCCGGCCGGCTGGTCTTCACCGCGCACACGCGGCGCGGCCAGCGGCTGGACCGCTACGAGATCGGCGACCTCGGGCGCTGGGTGGAGGGCACCTGCGGCTGCGGGCGGCGCACCCCGCGCTTCGAGCTGCTGGGGCGGTTCGGCGACATCTTCCGCAGCGGCAGCTACTTCCTCAACTACCGGCGGTTCGCGGCGGTGGCGCAGGAGGCCCTGGAGCACCGGGGCGCGCTGCAACTGCTGCTGGCGGAGGACGAGGGCGGGGAGTCGCTGACGGTCCGGCTGGAGGCGGGTGCGGGCCTGGCCGCCGACGCGGACCACGCGGCGGTCGCCCGGGCGTTCCTGGCCGACTACCCGGACCTGGCCGCGGCCGTCGAGCACGACCGGCTGGTCGAGCTGCGCATCGAGCTGGTGGACGCCGACGGCTTCGAGCGCACGGCGGCCAGCGGCAAGCTGCGCGAGGTGGTGGACCTGCGCGAGCGCAACCACTGAGTGATCCCGGATCCCCGGGCGGCCCGCCCGGGGATCCGCGGTGCTCCTTCCCAGCGAAGCACGCGGTGCGTTCGCGTGCCGCCGAGCGGGTCGCCCCGGTCCCTCGTGACGGGCGCCGTATGTTCGTCCTCCCGCCCGCCCGCCCTCCGGCGAAGGAAGAGGACCAGGATGACAACCGACAGACCCCTGCAGCTCGGCATGGTCGGGCTCGGCCGGATGGGGGCGAACCTGACGCGCCGGCTGATGCGCGACGGCCACCGGTGCGTGGTCAACGACATCGCCCCCGCCGCCGTCGCGACGCTGGTTTCCGAGGGCGCCACCGGGGCCGCCTCGCTGGCCGAACTGGTCGGCGCGCTGGAGCGGCCGCGGGCGGTGTGGCTGATGCTGCCGGCCGCGATCGTGCAGTCCACCCTGGACCGGCTCGCCGAGTTGCTCGACGAGGGCGACACGGTGATCGACGGCGGCAACTCCTACTACCGCGACGACATCACCCGGGCCCAGCGGCTGGCCCCGCGCGGCATCCACTACGTCGACTGCGGCACCTCGGGCGGCGTCTGGGGCCTGGAGCGCGGCTACTGCCTGATGATCGGCGGCCCCGAGGAGGCGGTGCGGCGGCTGGACCCGATCTTCCGCACGATCGCGCCGGGCCCCGGCTACGCCGAGCCCACCCCCGGCCGCACCCGTACCGGCGGCACCGCCCCCGAGGGCTACCTGCACTGCGGGCCCAGCGGCGCGGGACACTTCGTCAAGATGGTCCACAACGGCGTCGAGTACGGGATGATGGCGGCCATCGCCGAGGGTCTGAGCATCATCGCGCACGCCGGCGTCGGCAAGGGCGAACAGAGCGTGGACGCCGAGACCACGCCGCTGCGCGACCCGCAGGCCTACCAGTACGACATCGACGTGGCGGAGGTCGCCGAGGTCTGGCGGCGCGGCTCGGTGGTCGGCTCCTGGCTGGTCGACCTGACCGCCGACGCGCTCGCCCGCTCGCCGCGACTGGACGACTTCGCCGGGCGCGTCTCGGATTCCGGCGAGGGGCGCTGGACGGTGCTGGCCGCCGTCGACGAGGGCGTACCGGCGCCGGTGATCACCGCCGCCCTGCAGGAGCGTTTCGCCTCCCGCGGGCAGGGCGAGTTCACCGGCAAGCTGCTCTCCGCGATGCGCGGGGAGTTCGGCGGGCACGTGGAGAAGGGCCGGTCATGACGCAGCCGCATCCCGAGCACGCCGCGCAGCGGCCCGAGGACCACGTCATCGTGCTGTTCGGCGCGACCGGCGACCTCGCCCGGCGCAAGCTGCTGCCCGGTCTCTTCCACCTCGCCAAGGCGGGCCTGCTGCCGGCGCAGTACCGGATCGTCGGCTCGGCTCCGGCGCGGTTCGCCCTCACCGACGAGGAGTTCCGCAGCCACGCCGAGCAGGCCGTGCGCTCGTTCGGGCGCGCCGAGCCGTCCGGCGAGAGCTGGCAGGAGTTCGCCCGGCGGCTGAGCTTCGGCGCGGCCGACCTCGGGGACGCCCAGCCGCTGCTGGACGCGGTCCGGGCGGCCGAGCGGGCGATCGGCGCCGGGGCGCGGCGGATCTGCCACCTGGCGGTGCCGCCCGACGCCTTCGCCGAGGTCATCACGATGCTCGGTGACCTCGGCCTGGCCGAGGGTACCCGGGTGATCGTCGAGAAGCCCTTCGGCACCGACCTGGCCTCGGCCCGCGCGCTCAACGCGACCGTGCACACCGTCTTCGACGAGTCGCAGGTCTTCCGGATCGACCACTTCCTGGGCAAGGAGTCGGTCGACAACATCCTCGCGCTGCGCTTCGCCAACGGCCTCTTCGAGCCGATCTGGAACCGCGACCACATCAGCCACGTGCAGATCGACGTGCCCGAGTCGATCGGGATCGAGGGCCGGGCCGGCTTCTTCGAGGAGACCGGCACCTACCGGGACATGATCGTCACCCACCTCTTCCAGGTGCTCGGCATCGTGGCGATGGAGGCGCCGACCTCGCTGAGCGCGGGGCCGCTGCGCGCCGAGCGGGACAAGGTCTTCGACTCGCTGCGGCCGGTCGACCCCGCCCACGTGGTGCGCGGGCAGTACGAGGGCTACCGCGGCGAGCCGGGCGTCGACCCGGACTCGCAGACCGAGACCTTCGTGGCGCTGCGCGCCGAGGTGGAGAACTGGCGCTGGGCCGGTGTCCCGTTCTACCTGCGCTCGGGCAAGTCGATGGCGCAGCGCCGGCAGACCGTCTCGCTGCACTTCCACCAGCCGCCGCTGCGGATGTTCCCCGAACTGGCCGGCGCCGACGGCCACGAGCAGCGGGGCAACAGCCTGGTCATCGACTTCGACGACCCCGGCTGGGTCACCGCGCGGTTCCTGGCCAAGCGGCCCGGGCCGGCGATGCGGCTCGCCGAGGAGGGGATGACCTTCCGCTACGCCGACTCCTTCGAGCAGCAGACCGGGCTGGAGGCCTACGAGCGGCTGCTGCTGGACGCCATGCTGGGTGACCAGTCGCCCTTCACCCCCGCCGCCGCCATCGAACGCCTCTGGGAGGTCTCGGCCGACCTGCTGGCCGCCCCGCCGCCGGTCCAGCCCTACGCCCCCGGCAGTTGGGGACCGGCGGCCGTCGAGGAGCTCGTGGCCCCGCACCACTGGGAACTGCCGGACGGACGGCCCGGGTACTGAGCGAGCTCCGTGCGGCCCGGGCCGGTGACCGACGCGCCGGGCCGGGCGCGCCGGTCACCGGTTCAGGGGGAGCCGACGACCGGCGCGTCGGGGCTCGGCGGCGCGACCACGGAGCCGGTCAGCGGACTGGCGGCCAGCCTGACCACGCCGGTCACGATCAGCGCGACGCCGAGGATCTCCGGCACCAGCCACCAGCCCAGCCGGATCCGCTCCCCGAAGAGGGTCACGCCCAGCGCCAGGCTCACCGAGGCGTCCCCGAGGGTGAGGGCGGGCTGGGAGGCGACCAGCGGACCCGAGTGCAGGGCGTTCTGCAGCAGGAAGAGCGCCCCCACGCCGACCGCGGCGAAGCCGTAGGTCTGCCAGGCGGTGAAGAAGGCGGCGGCCCCGCCCTGCGAACCCGCGTGCGCCGCGTCCTTCAGCAGCGCGGCCGTCAACGCGTAGCCGACCGCCACCGCCGTGCCCACCGCCGCGGCGCGCACCGGCCCGTTCGGGCGGCGCAGCGCGGCGCCGACCAGCAGCGCGACGGCACCACCGCAGGCCAGCACGGCCGGGATCCACAGCGCGAGCGGGGGCACGCTGGTCCCCGGGGTCGGCGAGGCCGCCGCCAGGGCCGTCCCCAGGCCCACCACGACCAGGGCCACCGCGGACCAGATCCGCGCGCCGAGCCGCCGGCCCAGGATCAGGCCGGCGGCGAGCAGCGCGAACGGCAGCTCCAGGATGAAGATCGGCTGGACCACCGAGATCGGGCCGGTGGCGAGCGCGAGCGCCTGGCAGGCGGCCGCGCAGAGCACGGCGGCGAACCCGGCCAGCCAGACGGGCCGGTGCAGCAGGTCGATCATCAGGCGCAGCCGGAAGCCCTCCGAGGCCGGGACGGTGAGTGCGGCCCGGCGCTGGAGCGCGACGGCCAGCGCGTTGCTGGCCGCGGCCAGCACGGCGAAGACGACCGACAGCAACGCTGCCACGGCACGGGGTCCTTGGGGGGTCGGGGCCTTGGGCCTTGGGGGCGGGGACAGTGGCGGGGACGGTGGGGGTGGCGGGTCAGACCTGCTCGGTCGGGCGCACCAGGAGCTCGTTGATCGCCACGTGCCGGGCGCGGGTGACGATGTAGGCGACCGCGTCGGCCACGTCGCCGGCCTGCAGACGCTCGATCGTGGCGAACTGCTGCTCCAGCACGGCGCGCACCTCGGGGCGGTTGTGCTCGCGCAGCTCGGTCTCCACGCTGCCCGGCTCGACGACGCCGACCCGCACGAACCGGCCGGCGAGCTCCTGGCGCAGCGCCTCGGAGAACGCGCCCACACCGAACTTCGAGGCGCAGTAGGCGCTGCTCATCGCGAAGGCGACCCGGCCGGCCACCGAGCTGATGTTCACCACGTCGGCGACCCGGCGGGGTCCGTCGGCGGCCGCGCGCGCCAGGTGCGGGAGCGCGGCGTGGGTGGTGTACATCAGGCCGAGCAGGTTGACGTCCACCATCGTGCGCCACTCCTCGACGGGGGTGGCCGCGGCCGGGCCCAGGAGCATCAGGCCCGCGTTGTTGACCAGGGTGTCCAGCCGGCCCAGTTCGGCCACCGTCCGCTCGACGGCCGCCCGGGCCTGGTCCTGCCCGGCGATGTCGGCGGCGATGGTGAGCACGGTGCCGCCGGCCGCGCGGTTCGGACCGGCCAGGTCCTCCAGCCGATCGACCCGCCGCGCCGCCACCGCGACGGCGGCCCCCTCGGCGGCCAGCGCGAGGGCGGTCGCCTCGCCGATGCCGCTGGAGGCCCCGGTGACCAGGGCCACGGTGCCGTGCAGGGTCTTCGTCATCTCGTCCTCCGGGGGCCGGGAGCCAGGTCGGGGTGCTCGCCCCCGACCTTAGGGGCAGCGGGGGTCGATGTCCGGGGAAGACGCGGGCCGGTGGGCACAACCGGTGGGCGGCGTCGGCCGGGTGAGTGAGCGTCGGCCGGGCGGGTGAGGACGGGCGGCGGCGCGGGGCGCCGGGCGCGCTGGGCACGCGCGGTGGCGCTAGCCTTCCGCAGGGCGCTCGCCCGTCCCCCTCGCTCTCCGCGGCTGGCGGTTCTCCATGAGGCTCAGGGTTCATCGCACCGGCGCCGTGCTGACCCCGAACCTGTTCGCCGTCGCCTTCGGGGTGGCCGGGCTGGCGGGCTGCTGGCGCCTCGCCGGCGGGCTGCGGCTGGTCCCGGGCACGGTCGCCGACGCGCTGTTCGTGCTGGCCGGCGCGGTCTGGCTGGTGCTGGCCGTCGGCTATCCGCGCCAGGTCGCCCGGCGGCCGGGCGGCTGGCGGGCCGAGCTGCGCCACCCCGTGCTCGGTCCGTTCCTCTCGCTGGCGCCGATCACCGGCCTGCTGGTCACCGCGGGGCTGCGCCCGTACGCCCCGCGGGCGGCGCCCTGGCTGTTCGCGCTCTTCGCGGTGGTCACCCTGCTGCTGGGCGCCTCGCTGACCGGGCAGTGGATCGTCGACCGGCTGGAGGTGGACACCTTCCACCCCGGCTACTTCCTGCCCACGGTGGCCGGCGGCCTGCTGGTCGCCCAGGGCGCGGCGGAGCTGGGGCACCCGGGGGCGGCCCGCGCCGCGTTCGGGATCGGGCTGGTCGGCTGGGCGCTGCTGGGCTCGCCGATCCTGGCCCGGATGTTCTTCCGCCCGGCCCTGCCGGCCGTCCTGCTGCCGGTCCTGGCGATCGAGGCCGCGCCGCCGGCGGTGGCGGCCAACGCCTACCTGGCCGTCACCGGTGGGCGGGTGAACACGCTGACCTGGGTGCTGTGGGGCTACACCGCGCTGATGGCGCTGGTCCAGGTCCGGCTCGTCGGGCTCTACCGGCGCGCGCCGTTCGGACCGGCCTGGTGGTCGTTCACCTTCCCCTACGCGGCGGTGGCCACCGCGGGCCTGCACTGGCTCGACAGCTCGCGGCCGGCGGGGTACCGGGCGTGGGGCGGCCTGCTGCTCGCCGCGATCACCGTGCTGGTCGGCGCGATCGCGGTGTGGACGGTGGCGGGGCTGGCCCGGGGCGGCTTCCTGGCCACCGAAGCGCCGCCGGCACCGCCCACCGCGCCGCCTCATGGCGGTCCGCCGGCCGGGCCGCCGTCCTGAGCGCGCCCGCCGTGCGGGGCGGCGGCGGCCGGCCCGGCGGCGTGCGGTGGGGGCCGCGACGATACTGAAGAGGCGGACGGCCACCGGCCGGCGCGGTCCGGACCGGCGCGGTCCGCACCGGTGCCACCGGGTCGGTGCGGGTGCACGTGGTGCCCCGGCCGCCGCGGCGAGGCAGGAGGCGGCCCACCGTGCCTGGACGGATAGAGGACTACGCGATCATCGGCGACCTGCGGACCGCCGCCCTGGTGGGCCGCGACGGGTCGATCGACTGGCTCTGCTGCCCGCGCTTCGACTCGCACGCGGTCCTGGCCGCCCTGCTCGGCACCGACCAGAACGGCCACTGGCGGATCGCCCCGCCCGGCGCTGGTTCCTGCACCCGGCGTTCGTACCTCCAGGACACCCTGGTCCTGGAGAGCGTCTGGGAGGAACCGGCGGGCTCGGTACGGCTGTTGGACTTCATGCCGCTCTCGGGCGAGGGTCGCGGACCGTGCGTGGTGCGGATCGCCGAGTGCCTGCGCGGGAGTGTCCGGCTGCGCAGCGAGTTACGACTGCGCTTCGGCTACGGCCAGTTCGTCCCCTGGGTGCGCAGTGTGGGCGACGCGCACGTCGCCGTCGCCGGTCCCGACGCGGTGTGGCTGTACTCCGACGTCGAGCAGCACGGCGAGCACCTCGCCACCACGTCCGAGAGCGAGCTGCACCAGGGCGACCGGCTGGCCTTCGTGCTCAGCTGGCAGCCCTCCTTCCAGGGCGAACCGCCGCGCACCGACGCCGAGTCGAGCCTGCGGCAGACCGAGCGGACCTGGCGGGAGTGGACCGCCACCTGCAGCTACCAGGGCCGCTGGCGCGAGGCCGTCATCCGCTCACTCATCACCCTCAAGGCGCTCACCTACGCCCCGACCGGCGGCATCGTCCCCCCCGCCACCACCTCGCTGCCGGAGGCGGTCGGCGGCTCCCGCAACTGGGACTACCGGTTCTGCTGGCTGCGCGACGCCACCCTGACCCTCTCCTCGCTGCTGCGCACCGGCTTCGTCGACGAGGCCGCCGCCTGGCGCCGGTGGCTGGAGCGGTCGGTGGCCGGCAGTCCGCAGGACCTGCAGATCATGTACGGCGTCGCCGGCGAGCGCTGGCTGCCGGAGAGCGAGCTGACCTGGCTGCCCGGCTACCTGGGATCGCGCCCGGTGCGCAGTGGCAACGCCGCCGCGGGCCAGTTCCAACTCGACGTCTACGGGGAGGTGCTGGACGCGCTGTACCTGGCGCGCAACTCCGGCCTGGCGCCGCTGCACCACGTGTGGGACATCGAGTGCGCGGTGGTGGACTTCGTGGAGCGGTCCTGGCGGCAGCCGGACGACGGCCTGTGGGAGATCCGCGGGGAGCGCCGCCCGTTCGTGCACTCCAAGGTGATGGCCTGGGTCGCCTTCGACCGGGCGATCCGCACGGCCGAGCAGTTCGGGCTGGCCGGCCCCGTCGAGCGGTGGCGGGCGGTCCGCGAGGAGATCCACCGCGAGGTGTGCGAACGCGGCTTCGACGCGGTGCGCAACACCTTCACGCAGTCGTACGGCTCGGCGGAGCTGGACGCCGCGCTGCTGCTGATCCCCAGGACCGGGTTCCTGCCGGCCTACGACGACCGGGTGCGGGGCACGGTGGACGCGGTGGCCGCGGAGCTGGACCACGGCGGGTTCCTGCGGCGCTACAGCACCGGGGACGATCCGGGCACCAGCGTGGACGGCCTGACCGGGACCGAGGGGTCCTTCCTGGCCTGCTCGTTCTGGCTGGCCGACGCGCTGGCCGCCACCGGTCGCCGCCGCGAGGCCGAGGAGCTGTTCGAACGCCTGCTGGGGATCCGCAACGACGTGGGCCTGCTGGCCGAGGAGTACGACGTGGTCGGCCACCGGCAGGTCGGCAACTTCCCCCAGGCGTTCAGCCACGTCGGCCTGCTCGACACCGCGCTACGGCTGACCGGTCACCCGCACCGCCCACCGGTGCACGGGACCTGACGGTGAGCCGCGCGCGAGCTCCCGGTCCCGGCCGGGCCGGAGCGGCCGGGCTGTCGGTCCCGCTGGTCGTGCTGGCGTGGCTCACCCAGTTCCTGGTGGGGACCGACCTGTTCGTGGTGGCGCCGCTGCTGCCGGACATCGCCCGGTCGCTGCACGTCTCCGCCAGCAGTACCGGCCTGCTGATCACGGCCTTCTCCATCGCGTACGTGGTGGCCTCGCCCTTCGCCGGCTGGCTCGCCGACCACCGGGACCGGGCCACCATCCTGGTGTGGGCCCTGGTGCTCTTCTCGGTGGCCAACGTCGCCACCGCCGTGGCGCCGAACTTCGCGCTGCTGCTGCTGACCCGCGTGGTGGCGGGCGTCGCGGCCGCCGCGACGGGTCCCACCGTGTACGCGCTGGTCAGTACCCGGGCGCGGCCGCAGGCCCGGGCCCAGGTGCTGGCCGTCGTCGGGTCCGGCCTGCTGACCGCGCTGTGGGTGGGCGCTCCCGCGGGCGCCGTGCTGGGCCAGCACCTGGGCTGGCAGGCCGCTTTCCTCATCCTCGCGGCGGGCACGTTCCTGCTGGCCTTCCCGCACGCGGTGGTCTGGCGCTCGCGCGCGGTGGCCCCTGCACCGCCGAGGACGCCCGCGAGGACGCCGGCGCGGGGCAGCCGCACCGCCACCGGCGTGGCGGTGGCGGGCGTGGCGGTCACCACCCTGTGGGCCTTCTCCGTCTACAGCCTCTACACCTTCCTCGGCGTCGCGCTGCACGCGGACGGCAGGGCCTCGGACGTGACCTGGCTGCTCGTGGTCTACGGGGTGGGCGCCGTCATCGGCGGGCAGCTGGGCGGCCGGTTCGCCGACCGGACCGGGGCCGTCCGGGTGACGCGCGCGGCCCTGGCCCTGACGGCCGCCCTGGAGGTCGCCGTGGCGCTGGCCTACCCGGTCACCTGGGCGCTGGCCTGCACGCTGGGGCTCTTCGCCTGCGCCGGGTACGCGTTCTTCCCCGCCCAGCAGCGTCACCTGGTGGACGCCTTCCCCGAGCGGGCGACCGGCATGCTGTCGTGGAACAACAGCGCCCTCTTCGTGGGCCTGTCCGTGGCGGGCGCCGTCGGCGGCCAGATCGTGGACGCCTTCGGCTATCCGGTGCTCCTGTACGTCGCCGCGGCCCTCTGTGTGCCGGCGGTGCTGGTCGCCGGCGGGCGTCCCGCCCGGCTCGGCGCGAATCCAACGGCAGAGGAGGTCCGGTCATGACGCGTGCGCACCGGGTGGGTGAGGATCCCGCGGGCGAGGAGTCCGCGGGCGAGGGCCGGTACGGGGAGAGCCTGTTCGAGCCGGCGGATCCGCGCGAGGCCGGGCGGATCGACGCCGGGGCGCTGGCCTACGACCCGGTCACCCGCAGGCGGCTGCGGGCGCTGGGCGCGGGCCCGGGCCGGCGCTGCCTGGAGGTGGGCGCCGGGACCGGCACGGTGGCGCGCTGGCTGCTGGCGGAGGCGGGCGTCGAGGAGGTCGTCGCCCTGGACCGGGACACCGGCGCCCTGGCCGCCCTCGCGGGCCCGCGGCTGCGGACGGTCACCGCCGACCTCACGGATCCGGACCTGCGCCCGGGCACCTTCGACCTGATCCACGCCAGGTTCGTGCTCATGCACCTGCCCGAGCGGCGCCAGGTCATCTCGCGGCTCGCCGGCTGGCTGAACCCCGGCGGCTGGCTGGTGCTCGCGGACGCCGTGGAGCTGCCCGACGGCCTCGACACCACTTCGGCCTACCGGCGGACCATGGACGCCATGTGGCGGGCGCTGAGGACGACGATCGGCACCGACACCTCCATGGTCCCGGCGTATCCGCACTTCCTGCGGGAGGAGGGCCTGCGCGACGTGGCCGCGGAGCTGTTCGGCCCGCCGATGGCCGCCGGAGCCCCGATCGCCGGCTTCTGGGCGGAGACCTGGAGCCGGATGCGGCCCGCGCTGGAGGAGACCGGGCTGGTGGACGCCGCGGTGATCGACGAGGCCCTGGCGTACCTGGCCTCACCCCGGCTCGCCGAACTCGCCCCGGGCATGGCGATGGCCTGGGGGCAGCGCCCCTGAGGCCGGCGCCCGCCTCGCGCCGAGCGCCCGGCGTCGGGCCCGGCGCGGTCGCGGTGCCGGTCGCGCCGCTGGTCCCGGGGTCGGTCGGAGTGTCGGTCGAGGTATTGGTCGATCCTCCAGTCCACGGGTGGATCACTGGTCTCCACACCAGTCGTCCGCGCAGCTCGTGCGTTGCTTGAATGCGCCGTATCGAGTTGGCGAGGACGGTGGGACAACGTGGATCTGAACACGGTGCTGGAGGTGCGCGACGCCCGTCGTCGCGACACCTGGCAGGACGGCGACGCCTGGCTCGGGGGCGGCACGTACCTGTTCTCCGAGCCGCAGCCGCACATCCGCCGGCTCCTGGACCTGAGCCGGATGGGCTGGGAGCCGCTGCGGGTGACCGCCGCCGGGGACCTGGAGATCGCCGCCACCTGCACCATCGCGCAGCTCTCCCGGCTGCCCACACCCGCCGGGTGGACCGCGACGCCGCTCTTCGAGCAGTGCTGCCGGGCCTTCCTGGCGTCCTGGAAGATCTGGAACATGGCGACGGTCGGCGGCAACCTGTGCAACGGGCTGCCGGCCGGCCCGATGATCTCGCTGACCGCCGCGCTGGACGGCGTCTGCCGGCTGCTGTCGCGCACCGGTGCGGTGCGCGAGGTCCCGGTCGCCGAGTTCGTCGTCGGCGCCGGCGTCAAGGTGCTGCGCCCCGGCGAGCTGCTGCGCTCGATCACCCTGCCGGCCCGGGCGCTGGCCGCCCGCACCGCCTTCCGGCAGGCCTCGCTCTACGGGCTGGGCCGCTCCGGCGCGCTGGTGATCGGCACCCTCGACCCGGTGGACCACTCGCTGACCGTCACCGTCACCGCCTCGACGGTGCGCCCGATCAGGTTCTGGTTCCCACCCGGGCCGGGCGCCCGCGCGGTGCGCCAGGCGATCGAGGAGGGCGTCGAGCCGGACGAGTACTACGACGACATCCATGGACTGCCCGCCTGGCGACGCCACATGACGTTCCGTTTCGCCGAGGAGATCCGCAGAGAACTGACCGAGGAGGCCGCACAGTGAGCTATTCGATCCGTGTCAACGACCAGAGCTTCGACGCCGAGCCGCGGCCCGGGCAGTGCCTGCGCACCTACCTGCGCGACCGCGGCTGGTTCGGCGTGAAGAAGGGCTGCGACGCGGGGGACTGCGGCGCGTGCACCGTGCAGGTCGACGGCGAGCCGGTGCACAGCTGCATCTACCCGGCCGTGCGGGCCGAGGGCCGCTCGGTGACCACGGTCGAGGGGCTGGCCCGGAACGGCGAGCTGCACCCGATGCAGCAGCGCTTCCTGGACGCCCAGGGCTTCCAGTGCGGCTTCTGCACCGCCGGCTTCCTGATGACCACCTCCGCCCTGGACGAGGAGCAACTCACCGACCTGCCGAGGTCGTTGAAGGGAAACCTGTGCCGCTGCACCGGCTACCGGGCGATCGAGGACGCCATCCGCGGCGTGCGGCACACCGAACGGCCGTGCGCGGGACAGGCGGTGGGCCGCAGCCTGGGGGCGCCGGCCGGGCCGCAGGTGGTCACCGGCACCGCCCGCTACACCTTCGACATCGAGGTCGAGGGCCTGCTGCACATGAAGCTGCTTCGTTCCCCGCACCCGCACGCCCGGATCCGCTCCATCGACACCTCGGCCGCCCTGCGGGTGCCCGGGGTGCACGCCGTGCTCACCCACCACGACGCACCGGCGAAGTTGTACTCCTCCGCCCGGCACGAGCACCCCACCGAGGACCCGGACGACACCCGGGTGCTGGACGACGTGGTGCGCTTCGCCGGGCAGCGGGTGGCCGCCGTGGTGGCCGAGAGCGAGGGCGCGGCGGAGGAGGGCTGCCGGCGGATCGTGGTGGAGTACGAGGTGCTGCCGTTCGTCATCGACCCGGAGGAGGCGATGCTGCCGGGCGCGCCGGTGATCCACCCGAAGGGTCCGGAGTCGCGGATCTTCCGCGCGCAGGACAACGTCTGCGGTGAGGTGCACGGGGAACTGGGCAGTGTCGAGCAGGGCTTCGCCGAGGCCGACGTCGTGTACGAGGAGACCTTCCGGACCCAGCGCGTGCAGCACGCCAGCCTGGAGACGCACGGCTGCGTCGTCTCCTTCGAGCGGACCGCCGAGGGCGAGGGCGAGGACGGCGGCGAGGAGCGGATCGTGGTCCGCTCCTCCACCCAGGTGCCGTTCCTGACCCGGCGCGCGCTCTGCGACCTGTACGACCTGCCGATGGAGCGGGTGCGGGTGGTCGCCGGCCGGGTCGGCGGCGGCTTCGGCGGCAAGCAGGAGATGCTCACCGAGGACATCGCGGTGCTCGCCGCGCTGAAGCTGCACCGGCCGGTCAAGCTGGAGTTCACCCGCGCCGAGCAGTTCTACGGCGCCACCACCCGGCACCCGTTCAAGATCACGGTGAAGGTCGGCGCCCGGCGCGACGGCACGCTGACGGCCCTGCAGTTCCGGGTGGTGGCCAACACCGGCGCGTACGGCAACCACGGCCCGGCGGTGATGTTCCACAGCGTGGGCGAGTCGATGGGCGTGTACAGGGCGCCGAACAAGAAGGTCGACGCGTACTCCGTGTACACCAACGGCGTTCCCGCCGGGGCGTTCCGCGGCTACGGGCTGGGCCAGGTGACCTTCGCCCTGGAGTCGGCGATGGACGAACTGGCCCGACGCCTGGACATCGATCCGCTGGTGCTGCGCGAGCGGAACGTGATCGGTCCCGGCGACCACATGGAGGGCCCGTGCGGCGAGGAGGAGGACCTGCACGTCGCCAGCTACGGCCTCGACCAGTGCCTGAACGTGGTGCGCAACGCCCTCGCGGACGACCGCAGCGCCGAACTCGCCCCCGAGGGCTGGCTGGTGGGTCAGGGCTTCGCGATGGCCGCGATCGCCACCGGGCCGCCCGGCGGCCACTTCGCCGACGCCACCGTGAAGCTGCTGGAGGACGGCACCTACGACATCGCGGTCGGCACGGCCGAGTTCGGCAACGGCACCACCACCGTCCACCAGCAGATCACCGCCGGCGCCCTGGGCACCACGGTGGACCGCATCGCCGTCCGCCAGTCCGACACCGACGTCGTCAGGCACGACACCGGAGCCTTCGGATCGGCGGGCACCGTCGTCGCCGGCAAGGCCGTGATGAAGGCCGCCAACGCGCTGGCCGAGCAGATCCTCTCCTTCACCGCCGAACACGCCCGCACCCCCCGCAGCCTGCTGCGGCTGACCGCCGACTCCGTCGAGTGCGAGGGGCGGACGGTGTCCCTCAAGGAGATCTTCGAGGCCGCGCGCGGCCGGGGAGTGGAACTGGCCGCGGACGGCCACTGGGGCGGCTCACCGCGCTCGGTGGCCTTCAACTCGCAGTGGTTCCGCATCGCCGTCGACCCCGACAGCGGCGAGATCAGGATCCTGCGCAGCGTGCACGGCGCCGACGCCGGCAAGGTGATGAACCCGATGCAGTGCCGCGGCCAGGTGGAGGGCGGCGTCGCCCAGGCTCTGGGCGCCACCCTCTTCGAACAGGTGCTGGTCGACGAGGCCGGGCAGGTCACCACCGCCGCCTTCCGCCGCTACCGCCTCCCCGCCTACGCCGACGTCCCGCGCACCGAGGTCCACTTCACCGAGACCTCCGATGCCATCGGCCCGCTGGGCGCCAAGTCGATGAGCGAGAGCCCCTTCAACCCGGTGGGTCCCGCCTTCGCCAACGCCCTGCGCGACGCCACCGGCATCCGCTTCACCGAAGCCCCCTTCCTGCGCGACAAGGTGTGGCAGGCGCTCGAACAGCGGCGGACGGGCGCGGACGGCTCCCGCGGCTGAGCCGGATGCCGGAGCGCGGGGTGCCGGGCGCGGGGTGGTGGCGCCGGGCGGGTGGGTGGCTCGTGACACCCGGTGACGGCGGGTACGGGACTCGGGCGCCCCGATGGGGGAGCATGCCGCCATGGACATCGACTCGCACGAACGCACCCGCCGCGCCCTGCACGCCGTCGCGGAGCTGGTCCTGGCCGGGCCGCAGTTCCGGACCAGCGGCACGATCCGGCTGCGCGCCGCGCTCGGCGGCTTCGCCACCGTGGCCGAGCCGCACGCGCAGGTGGTCGGCGCGGACCTGGTGGCGCACGGCCAGCGGCTCTTCCTGGAGCGCACCACCTGCGCCGAGCTCGCGGCCGCCCTCGGGGTGGCGGCCGGCGCGCCTGCCGGGCTCTACAAGGACGGCTCCGGGGTCGGCCCCGAGGACGTGATCGAGGCCGACCCGCAGGCCGCGCAGGAGATCGCGCAGGCCTTCGCGGTCGGCGACGCCGCGCTGCGGCGGATGTTCCCGGCGGCGGAGCCGGTCATCTGGCCCGAACACTTCGACCTCGGGGTGAGCGTGGACGCGGTGAACTACGGCGTCTCCCCGGGCGACGGCTTCCAGGCCGCGCCGTACGCCTACGTCGGCCCGCACGTCCGCCGGTCGGGGGAGTTCTGGAACGCGCCGTTCGGCGCGGTCGCCACCCTCGGGGAACTCAACGGCGTGGACGGCGTGTTGGCCTTCTTCGAGCAGGGCCGCCGGCTGGCCGCCTGAGCGGCCGGCCGGGCGGTGCGGCGGTGGCCCCGGAATAGCGCGAATCGCCGTCCCGTTGGTCTGGATACCTGCCGGCGGACCGCCGCCGGGGCAGCTGGGGAAGGCCGTGAGGACCATGTCGCCGTTGAACGAACCGTCCCGACCAGGGCCACTGGTGACCGCCTGCGGCCGCCGCATCGAGGTCGGGGCGCTGCGCGTCGACGTCCCCGGGCGGCCGATCGAACGCATCACGCTGAACGTCGGACCGGAACGCGACGGCGCCTCGAACGTCTGGGCGGGGCTGAGCCCCGGCGAGGCGCGGGACCTGGCCCTGCGGCTGCTCGCCCAGGTGGCCTCCGCGGAGCACCGCACCCGGCGCTGAGGGCCGGGCGCCGGGCGCGCGGCCGTACTGCCGAGGGTTCGGCGCGGGGTCACCCCTGCACCGGCGGCTCGGCGAGCACCGCGCGGGCGGCTGCCTGCGGGTCGCCGACCGCGGTGGTCGGGTAGCCGTCGGTGCGGTGCGCCCAGGCGTCGTCGACGGCGAACCAGTCGATCGGCGCCGGGTCCGAACCGTCGGCCAGGGCGGTGTCCAGCGTCGCGAAGTAGGCCGCCCAGCGCGGCGCGTAGAGGTCACGGACCAGGCCCGACCACTCCCGGGCGGCGTAGTCGTGCACCCCGGCCTCACTGGGCGCGCGCCCGGCCCAGGTGGTCAGGATCGCGCGGGCGTCGTACTCCAACTGGTCCCGCTCGGCGGGCGAGGCGCCCCAGGACCGGGCGTCGGCCAGCCACGGGCCCAGCAGGAAGCGGGAGTCGGTGGCGAGCAGCGCGTCCAGCGCGCGCACCCAGGCGTTCCAGCCGGCTACCAGCGCGCGCAAGCGCGGCAGGTCCCGCGCCCGGTAGGCGCCGTCGATCAGCGGCAGCAGCGCGCGGGAGCGGTCGGTGAGCACCTGGCGCGCGAGGTCGACCAGGTCGAAGCGGTACGCGTCGGTGGCCCGCAGCTCGGCGGGGGCCTGCAGCAACTGGCCCAGCGCGGCCCGCACCTGGGCCGGGTCGTCGCGCAGGGCCGGCGGGCTCCAGGTCGCCGAGCTGGTCGCGGTCAGGCTCGGCCGGGCGGTGAAGAGGCTGTCCTGCGGCTCGCTCCAGGTGCCGGACGGCAGGCTGTAGGCGCTGCGGCGCAGCAGCTCCCAGGCCGCGGCGGTGTGCGGGTCGGCGCCGCCGTAGCGCCGGGCGGCGTACCGCGCGAACCAGTCCTGCTGGTCGATCGGCCCCGGCTCCCAGGCGAGTTCGGTGAACAGCTCGAAGGCGGCCGGGTTGCCGCCGGTGCCTTCGGGCAGGTAGGCGAGGCCGGCCAGCCGGCTGCCGGGCCGCTCCAGCCACTGCCGGAACCGGGTAGTCCACACGGCGCTGTTGGCGCCCAGCGCGGTGTGCCCGCCGAAGTTGTCGATCGCGCCGAAGGCGTAGGGGGTGCCGCCCCACTGCCGTTCCCGGTCGAGGCCGTCGTAGCGGTCCGACAGGCCGTCCAGGACGAGCAGCCGGCTGCGGTCCACCCCGGCGAGCAGTGCGGGCGCCGGGTTGTCCTGCCAGCCGAGGATCGCCCAGCCGGCGTCCGGGTGCGCCGTCAGCAGCGCCTCCTGCACGGCGCGGGCGGCGGCGACCACGTCGACGTCGGCCGCGCGGCCGCCCTCGTGCAGCAGGTCCATCTTGTAGAGCGTGCTGTCGCCGAACGCGGCGCGCTGGTAGGCGTAGTAGCGGGCGGCCAGCCGCGCGAAGCCGGGGCCGGTGGGGTCCAGCCAGTCCGGGCGCCGCAAGCCGACCCAGTCGCCCTGCGGCACGGTGCGGGCCGGCGGGTTGCGCTCGGCGAACCCGGGCGGGACGGTGCCGTAGAAGCCCGGCAGCACCGGGGTCATGCCCAGCGCGCGCAGCTGGTCGGCGATCCGGCGCCCGAGCGCGGCGCGCTCCGCCGGCAGGTGCCCCGGGAGCGGACCGCCGAAGCCGCTCATGTTCTGCAGCAGCCACCAGCTCTGGTGCGCCGGGGCCGGGATCCAGGCGCGCAACTCCTCGGGCCGGTAGCCGAACTCCTGCAGTGCCTGGTAGTACGGGTACTCGGCGCCGGTCTGCACGAAGACCTCGTTGACGCCGTGCAGCGCCAGCAGGTCGATCTCGTGCTGGTAGTCGGCGTAGGCGCGGTAGGCGCCCGAGTAACCGGCGTCGGTGTCGTTGAGCGCGTAGCGGTGGGCCACCACGGCCGAACGGGTGACCACGGCCGGCACCCCGGGCAGCACGGCGGGCAGGCGCTCGGTGCTCCGGCCCGGCCAGCCGAGGTCCACCCCGGCCACGTGCCCCAGGTACCAGCCCACGCCGGCCAACAGGGTCGCCGGGCTGCTGCCGCGCACCTCCACCGCGCCCGCGCGCCCGCTCACCGAGAAGGAGTCGGCCGCCGGGCGCGGTGTCGCGACCAGCCGGAACTGCGCGGCGTGCCCCGGCAGCAGCCGGACCAGGGCCGCCGCGGCCGGGGCGGTGTCGAAGGCGGGCTCGGCCCGGGCGTGCGCCGGCAGGATCGGCGCCGCGGCGCAGAGCCCGCCGGCCGCCAGGACGCGCAGCACCGCGGCGCGGGTGGGGGCGGGGATCCTCGGCAGGCACGTCATGGCGACCAGCCTGCCGCGCCCCGCCCGGTGCAGGGGTGTGGCGCGCCGCCCGCTCAGACCTCGAAGCCGGACCAGAGGTGACAGACCGTGCGGCCGTCGGCGGCGGTGCCCTCCAGGACGCTGTCGCAACTCATCGCGTGGGTCGGGAAGACGAGGGTGTTGGCGCCGCTGTCGGGGTCGGTGAGGTCCAGGAACGGTGTCGGGTCGCCGGCCTGCTCCAGCGCGTACAGCCGCCGGGCCGCCTCCCGGGTGCGGCCCGCGCCGACGTCCGGCAGGGCCAGGCCCGGCTGCTCCAGCTGGCCGAGCTGGCCGCGGTCGGTGTCCTCGAGGGCGCTGTGCCACTCGCCGAGCCAGACCGCGTCGTAGTCCACCCTGTCGTACGAGGCGTCGAGCACGTCCTGGGCGGTGGCCCCGACCGCGACCAGCGCCACCATGGTCACCGCCCACCCGCAGTGCGGGACCTCGACCCCCTCCCGCGACCCCTCGCCGGCCGCGGTGGCCAACCAGCGGGCCGGCAGCTCCTCGTAGCGCAGGTAGACCTCGGCCCGGCCCGCGGGCGAGGCGAAGCAGCAGAACTCGTAGGCGTCCAGCGAGGCGAGCGAGACCTCCGAGTCGACCGCGAGCGTGCCGGCGTGCACCAGGCGCGAGCGCAGGCCCTGCGGGTCGGGCAGCTCCGGCACGCCCTGCTGCGGTATGCCGTGCCGGACCATCAGTTCGGCGACCGCCTCGGCCGTGCTGATCGACGTGCGGTTCGTCATCGTGCTCCTCCTGCGTCGCCCCACCCGGCCGGATCCGTTCCGCCCGCCCCCATCCTGCACCGGGCGGCCGACAGTGCCGCGGCCGCCCGGTCGCCGGTGGGGTGCGCCGGCCTGCGGTGCGCAGGCCTGTGGTGCGCAGGCCCGTGGTGCGGTGCGGTCCGGTCAGTCCATCCGCTCGTCCAGCAGACGCACGGCCTTGCCGGTGCGCGGGTTGACGCTCAGTCCGTTCGCGCCGACCCACTCGACGGCCAGCGGGTGGATCAGGCCGCGCCGCACGTGGTCGGTGAACATCGGTCGGCTCTCGCCCAGCCGGTCGGCCAGCGCGCCCGCCAGGGTGTCGCGCCCGGGTGCCGCGGGGGTGCTGTCGGCCAGCCGCAGGACCAGCTGGTCCAGGCCGTCGTGGTGGCGCAGCACCACCTGCAGGCCGCCGACCCGGCCCTGGGGGTCGGCGCCGGCCAGCACCGTGCGCAGGTCGTCGAGCTGGACGGTGACCGGACCGACCCGGGCGCCCTCCTCGGCGCGGCCGAGCAGACGCAGGCGGCGCCGGGGGAAGTCCACCCACTCGGCGAGGTCGCCGACCGGGTAGCGGATCACCGGCTGCAGGCGGCGCACCAGGTCGGTGGCCACCACCCGCCCGGCGCGGCCGGGCTCCTCGATCGGCTCACCGGTCTCCGGGTCCAGCAGCTCGACCAGCTTGTCGGGCGTGAAGACCTCGTGCACGCGGCTGTCGGCCTCGCCGTCCACCGGCCCGGCTAGGATGCCCGCGTCCACGCTCGCGTAGCCGATCGAGCGGACCGAGCAGTTCGGGAACGCCTCGGTCATCAGGGCCAGTTGGTCACCGTAGAAGGCCTCGCCGCTGAACAGCACCAGTCGGATGCCGGGCAGCGGGCCGACGGTGTCGACGACCTCGCGGGCGAGCCGGCAGAGCGAGGTGGGCGGCGCGGCGAGCACGGTGGCGGAGAAGTCGCGCAGCGCGCCGATCACGTACTCCAGCGGCGCGGCGCCACCGATCGGCAGCTGCACGGTGGGGACCGGCGCCTCCTGGAGCAGGTTCAGCGTGAAGACGAAGCTCGAGTAGAGCTCGCCGGCGTAGAACAGGTTCGCCACCCGGTCGCCGGCCCGCAGCCCGGCGGCGGGCAGGCCGTCGCCGAACCGGCGGCTCATCCGCCGCCACTCCTCGCGGGTGTAGAAGGAGGCGCGCGGGGCCCCGGTGGAGCCGCCGGTCTTGAAGACGATCCCGTCGGTGTGCGGCTCGGTCATCACCCGGCTGTCGGCGATGCCGTGCGCGCCCCAGTAGGCGGCGTGATCGATCAGCGGCAGGGCGGTGACGTCGTGGACGTCGGCGGGCAGCTCCGCGTACAGGTCGCGGTAGAACGGCGAGTTCTCCCGGACGAAGCGCACCAGCTCGCCGATCCGGTGCTCGGGCAGGGGGACATGAGGGTTATTCATAAGACCACTTTTTTCAGACAGAGAGGCTGACGATCTTATCGTCGTCTCGGACTGCTGCGTACACGGTGGCAGGTGGGCGTACCGCACCTGACGATCCGTCGACGCCTCGGCGCTCCCGCCCGGGCGGGCGTGCGGCGGGTGGTTCAGCCGCCGCTGGTGACGCCCTCGCCGGCGCTCTCCCGGGCGGGGTCCGCGGTCGCCGCTGCGGCCGCTGCTGTTGCTCTGGTGGCGGCCGGCAGGCCGAAGGCGTAGGTGGCCAGGAACCCGACCAGGTAGCCGACCAGCAGTCCGCCGGCGTAGACGGCGACCGCCGTGCCCAGGCCCTGGCTGCCGCGCAGCAGCGGGAACAGCGCCCACCCGGAGGGCCCGATGGCGCTCGCGCCGACCGTGCTGCCCAGCTGGTTGAGGAGTCCGACGAACGCCCCGCCGGCCGCCCCGCCGACGCAGGCGGTGACGAAGGGCCGTCCCAGCGGCAGCGAGACGCCGTAGATCAACGGCTCGCCGATGCCCATCAGGCCCGCCGGCAGCGCGGACCGGATGGTGGCGCGGATCGACTCGTCGTGGCGCAGCCGCAGGTAGACCGCCAGCGCGCAGCCGACCTGGCCGGCCCCGGCCATCGCCAGCATCGGCAGCAGCGGGGTGGCGCCCTGCTGCTCGATCAGCGTGGTGTGGATCGGGATCAGCGCCTGGTGCAGGCCCAGCATCACCAGTGGCAGGAAGAGTCCGCCCAGCACCAGCCCGGCGAGCACGCCGCCGTGCGCGAGCAGCCAGGTGGTCGCCCGGCCGATCCCGGCGGAGACCTCGCCGGCCGCGTACATCAGGCAGAAGAGCGTGACCAGGCCGGTCACCAGCACCGTCAGGGTGGGGGTGACCAGCACGTCCAGGGCCGGCGGGAGCCGGCGGCGACAGGTCCTCTCGACCCGGACCGCGAGCAGTGCCGCGGCCAGCGCGCCCAGGACACCGCCCTGCCCGGGGGAGAGCGGCTGCCCGAACGCCGAGACGTGCGCGACCCCCGGGTAGACGATCACCGCGGCGACCGCGCCGCCGAGGATCGGGGTGCCGCCGAACTCCTTGGCGGTGTTGTAGCCGACGAAGACCGAGATCAGCGACAGGAAACCGGCCGAGACCGCCCCCAGCGCCGGTACCAGGCCCGGGGCCCGGCCCAGGTTGCCGAGCAGGCCGCCGAGCCCGGCCACGATGCCGCAGCCGACCAGCGCCGGCACCAGCGGGACGAAGACGGCGGCGATCCTGCGCAGGAAGAGCTTGCCGGGGGTCGCGTTGCGCGCCGACCTGGCGGCCCGCAGGGCCGAGCCGCGGGCCGCGAGCGCGTCGGCGCCGGTGTCGGTGTCGGCCAGGGCGGGGGCCGGGTCGGTGTCCGGCGCGGGGTGAGCGGCCCGCTCCTGCTCGACCAGCCGCTCGAACTCCGGCGCCACCCCGCCGACGATGCCCGGACCCAGCACCAGCTGGCAGGTCTCACCCGCGACCACGCCCAGCACCGCCGGCAGCGCCCGCAGCTCGTCGGAGCGCACCAGCGCGTGGTCGCGCAGGCTCAGCCGCAGACGGGTCAGGCAGTGCGCGACCGCGACCACGTTGGCCGCGCCGCCCACCAGCGGCAGGATCGCGGCGGCGGTGGCGCGGTGCTGCGGACCGTCGGTCATCGGGTACCTCCCGCAAGGTGGGTCAGTCGAGCCGGTGGCAGAGGACGAAGTCCGGGTGGACGTGCCGCCCGATCCGCAGGTCGACCGTGCCACCGGCCGCGTCCGCCGCGTCCGCGGCCGCGTCGGCCTCCTCGACGGCCCGCAGGACGGCGCGCAGCCGCTCGGGCGTCAGCTCCAGCGGCGGCTCGTCCGGCTGGTAGGTGGTGCGGATGGGGTAGTCGACGCCCGGGGTGCGGGACATCTCGATGTGGCAGCCCAGCACGTGGCCGACCGGATGCGTCTCGGTGAAGGCGACCAGGCGCGCGAGGGAGGCGCGGAAGGCCGCCCAGTCCTCGATGTAGAGCCGCCCGGGGTAGACGGTGTCGCCGGTGAGCAGGAACCGGGTGGCGGGATCGTAGAAGGTGATCGCGCTGGGGTGGTGGCCAGGCGTGGGCAGGCAGTGCAGGACGCGGCCGCCCAGGTCGAGCAGCGCCTCGCGGTCGTGCGCCGGGCCCAGGCCCAGGAACCGCGAGACGGTCGCCAGGTCGGCCGCCACCACGGTGGTGTCGGGCCGGTCGGTGAACTGCCCGTCGCCCGCCACGTGGTCGCCGTGCGCGTGGCTGTGCAGCACCAGCAACCGGTAGCCGGCCCGCGGGTGGTCCGCCAGCCAGTCGCGGAGCAGCCCGTCCACCGTGGCGCGCAGCGGGAACAGCTCGGGCGAGGCCGTGGCACCGGTGTCGATGAGCACGGCCCGGTCGGCGCCGAAGAGCAGGAAGAGGAACGGTGCCTCGTAGTCGATGGCCATGTTCTGGCGCAGGATGACGGTGTTCTCGTCGTACCAGTGCACCTGGAGGTCGGGGTCGGCATTGTGCTTGGCCGAGGGCGATCCGTGGATCCAGGCCACCTGCAGGGGCTGCGCGACGGGGTGGAGGGGTGCGGACATGACGGCTCCAGCGAGCGTCGTCTTCGCAGGCCGGGTACGGCGCACATCTCGTCCGGGGCAGGCCCGGGCGGACCCCCGGGCCGAATCTAGCAGCCGCCCGCCCCCGCGGGCCCGCGCCGCTCAGGGGAGCCGGGCGCCGCCGCCGGCCTTGACCGCCTCCACGGCGTGCTGGTGCAGGGTGCGGGCGCTGTGCTCGTCGGAGACCGCCTGCGGACTGCCCTGCAGGGTGAACCAGTCCAGCGAGTCGGTGTACTGCACGGTCAGGACGGCCTCGGAGCCGGTCCAGGTGGTGTGCACGGTGAGGTCACCCGCGATGGCGATGCCCTCGACGGTCTGCACCCCGCCCGGTCCCGAGTGCACGTGCTTGGTGGTCCACGCTGCCCAACTGGTCGGTTCTTCAGCCATCGTGCCGCCTCCGCTAGGGATGAGGTGTCGGGTGCCATCCGCCGGTCCGCACCCGCCGCCGGAGCTGCTGCAAGAGATGGCCACCAGTCAAGTGGTAACCGGCGGCAGCGGCAAGTCCGCGCAACCACCCGCCGGTGGGCGTGCCGCCCGCCGGGTGTACGCCATCCGGTCAGTGGCCCGGTGTTCGGTGGCCGGCCCGGTCCGGGCCCCGGCGGGTCGGCCGGGGCCGCCACCTCGGTCGGTCCGCGGTCCACCCGCCCGCCGCCCGGCGGCACCGCTCGGCGCTCCCAACGCCCCGGCGGCCGAGAGTGATTGCCCGCAGAACGGGACAAGTCCGCCGGACCGGACAGAGATTGACCGATTCACGACAGCGCAGGGCCGGAACTGGCCGGTATGGTCTCCTCCATGCCGCCCATGCCTCCCCGGTCCCCGCGCCCGTCGCGGCCCGCGACCCTCCCCGTGCTGCCCTACCGCAAGCCCACGCTCGGTCGGGACTACTGGGTCTTCGACGACGTCCTGCCGGCCGTGGACGAGGTCCGCGCCCGCTGCCTGACCAAGGACGACTGGACCCAGGGCTACCCCTACCAGCCCGAGAGCTGGCCCGGCCTGCGCACCATGCCCGGCCTCGAGCCGGCCGAGCTGGCCAGGGTCGAGCAGCTGGTCCGCAAGGCCACCGGCGCGACCAAGCTCTGGCAGGCCACGGCCCCCGGCGGCGCCACGCTCAACCACAACTGCATCCAGGTGGTCGGGGAGGGCGAGTGCGAGGCGCGCCCGCACTCCGACTCCCGGGCGCTGTGCCGCTACGCCGCGGTGCTCTACCTCAACCCGAACGTGGGCAAGGACTTCGGGACCAGCTTCTACCGGCAGAGCCTGCCCGGCGGGGTGCTGGGCGGGAACATGGTCACCGCGCCGCACAACAACCTGGTCGAGGCACTGGGCACCCGGTTCGTGCCGGCGGACTCGTTCACCGAGGACGTCCGGGTCGCGCACCGCTACAACCGGCTGCTGCTCTACAGCGCCAACATGATCCACACCGCCACGGGCTACTGCGGCAGCACCCTGGAGGAGAAGCGGATGACCGCGGTCTTCTTCTGGATGGCCTGAGCGCCGACGGCGCCCTGAGCGGTGCCGCCCGCCGCTGTCGCGGGAGCGGGAAAGCGTGAAGGGCCCGGCGTCTGCCGGGCCCTTCACGATCGTAGCGGGGACAGGATTTGAACCTGCGACCTCTGGGTTATGAGCCCAGCGAGCTACCGAGCTGCTCCACCCCGCGTCGGTTCCTCAACCATACGGCATCCGGAGCGGTGGTCCGTACCGAACAACCGGCGGTCGGCGCGGCGCGGCCCGCCGCGGGCCGGCGCCCGGTCAGCGGGAGGGCTCCGGCAGCGGCGGCCGCAGGCGCGGGGCACGGGAGTACACCAGCCCCACCGCCGCCACGCAGCCCGCCACCGCGAGCAGCACCGCACCCGGGCCGCCGGGCAGCGCCGCGGCGCCCAGCAGGCCGCCGGCGAACATGCCCAGCACGGTGGACAGGCGCTGGACCCGGGTGAGCGAGGTCGTCGAGGACGGCGCGTGCGGGGTGAAGAGGTCCACGACCAGCTTGATGAGCGTGGTCTGCACCAGCGTGGTGGGCATCTCGGGGATCCGGGCCGCCAGGATGAAGCGGCTGCGCCACCCCATGGCCAGCGAGACGAGGGCGAAGACGACGCCGCTGTCCCGCGAGGGCGGCAGCCCCGAGCCGCCGGTGGCCACCGCGTACCCGCCGGCCGTGGCGAGCAGCGCGGACTCCGCCAGCAGGCCCAGCGCGAACCAGTGCTGCCCGTGCGCCCGCCGGCGGGTGATCACCAGGTGCGCCCCGGCGGCCCCCAGCACGAAGCTCACCAGGGCGAGCGCGGGCCGGGCGATCGACAGGCCCGCCGAGCCGGTGAGGCCGAAGGCGAGCAGCAGCAGGTTGCCGGTGGCGAGCGCGGCGAAGGCGTGACCGAGGGCGAGGAAGCTGACCGCGTCGATCACCCCGCTCGTGACGGTCAGCAGGGCCAGGACGGCGGTGATCCGGATCTCGACCCGGGCGGCCATGCGTGGTCCCTCGATTCTGTCGGTCCTGCGTGGTGCGGTGTGGTGCCGCGCTTCCGTGTGCGGCGGGGCGGATGCCGCCCGCCTCAGGCTGGCGCACGGCGCCGCCGACCAGGCGTTTCAACACACCGGCGAGCCGCCTCCCGGGTCGGCTCAGGCGCCGCCCACGGGGGTGAGGGCGCGCCGCGCGTGCTGGACCAGGGCGCGGCCGGCCGGGCTGCTGCCGGGGCCCTCGGCGCGCCAGGCGAGGACCAGCCGCCCGCGCAGCGCCGTCGGGTCGATGGTCAGCACGCGCAACTGCGCCGACCGGCTGCGGGCGAACGCGCCGGGCAGGATCGCCGCGCCCAGACCGCGGGCGGCGAGCCGGGCGAGCACGTCGGGGTCGCTGGCCTCGAAGGCGATCTGCGGGGCGAAGCCGGCGGCCGCGCAGGCCTCCTCGAGCCGGGCCCGCAGCCCGCTGCCCTGCGGCAGGCTGATCAGCGGCCGTGCGCGCAGGGCGTCGAGCGCGATGACCGGGTGCGCGGCGAGCTCGTGGTCGGGGGCGACGGCGGCCACGATCGGGTGGTCGTCGACGACCAGCACCTCCAGGCCGGGCGGGGTGCCGGCGCCGATGCTGACGATCGCCGCGTCCAGCCGGCCGGCGCGCACCGACTCCAGCAGCCGGTCGGAGGTGGCCTCGGAGAGGGTGATCTCGACGGCGGGGTGTTCCCGGTGGAAGGCCACCAGCAGCCCGGGCAGGTCGATGTCGTGCGAGGTGACGGTGCCGAGGGCGACGCGCCCGCGGAGCAGCCCGGTCAGCTCGTCGACGACCAGGCGCACGTTGGCCACCGCGGCGAGCGCGGCGCGCGCGTACGGCAGGACGGCCGCGCCGACCTCGGTCGGCCGCACCGAGCGGCCGGAGCGGTCGAGCAGCTCCTGGCCCAGCTCGCGTTCCAGCCGCCGGATCTGCGCGCTGACCCCGGGCTGGGCCACGTGCAGCCGCTCGGCGGCGCGGGTGAAGTTCTGTTCCTCGGCCACGGTCACGAGGTACTCGAGCTGGCGCAGTTCCATAACCGGAGATTCTAGGAGTGAGACCAACCAGCTCTTGGACTTCTGGATCATCCCGCCGCAGAGTGGGAGTCAGCCGGCGGGAGCGACGCCGCGAGAGGGGAGTTGACGATGGACGGGACCCGTGAACGCATCGAGGAGCCGTTGCCACCGGGCGTGTTGATCGCCGGAGCGGGCATCGGCGGACTCACGGCCGCGCTGAGCCTGCACGCGGCGGGCATCGCGGCGGTGCTGGTGGAGAGCGCCCGGCAGATCCGTCCGCTGGGCGTGGGGATCAACCTGCTGCCGCACGCGGTACGGGAGTTGACCGAGCTGGGGCTCGGCGCGCAGCTCGCCGCCGCCGGGGTGGCGACGACTGAGAACGTCTACAGCGACCACCTCGGCCGGGTGCGGTTCACCGAACCGCGCGGCCTGGCGCAGGGGTACCGCTGGCCGCAGTACTCGATCCACCGCGGCGAGTTGCAACTGCTGCTCCTGGCGGCGGTGCGCGAGCGGCTGGGTGCCGACGCGGTGCGCACCGGCACCGCGCTGGCCGGCTTCGAGCAGCGGGCGGGCGCGGTGCGGGCCCGGCTGGTGGACCGGGCCACCGGCGCGATCCGCACGGTGCGCGCTCCGGCGCTGGTGGGCGCGGACGGGCTGCATTCGGCGGTCCGCGCCCAACTGCACCCGCACGGCAGCCCGTTGCTCTGGTCGGGGGTGCGGATGTGGCGCGGCGTCACGCGGGCGGAGCCGTTCCTGGACGGCCGGTCGATGGCGATCGTGAGCGAGGGGGACGTCGAGCTGGTCGCCTACCCGATCGGCGGCGGGCGGATCAACTGGGTCGCCCAGGTGCGGGTGGACCGGCCGCAGCCGCTGGCCGAGCAGGCGGGCTGGAACCGGGCGGGCCGACTCGCCGACGTGCTGCCGCACTTCCGCTCGTGGGCGCTGGGGTGGCTGGACGTGCCGGCGCTGCTGGCCGGCGCCGACGAGATCCTCGCGTACCCGATGGTCGACCGCGAGCCGCTGCCGTCCTGGGGCGGCGGGCGGGTGACGCTGCTGGGCGACGCGGCCCACCCGATGTACCCGGTGGGGGCCAACGGCGCCTCGCAGGCGGTGGTGGACGGCCGGGTGCTCGCCCACGAGCTCGCGCGGGCCGGCGCCGACGTGCCGGCCGGGCTGGCCCGCTACGAGGACGCCCGCCGGGAGGCGACCGCCGCCGTGGTGCGGGCGAACCGGGCGATGAGCCGCCCCGTCGAGGACGGGGGCGAGAGCGACCTCGCCCGGGTGACCGACACCTACCGCCGGGCCACCGGGAGCGAGGTGGAGCGGCTCAACGCGCGCCCCTCGCTCACCGTCGACCGGTCCTGCTGACCCCGCCCCACCGACCCACTGAACCGGCCCGACCGACCCTGCCCCGCTGAAGGAGAGCGCGATGACCACCTTCGTCCTGATCCCCGGTGCCTGCCACGGCGCCTGGTGCTTCGAACCGCTGGCCCGCGAGCTGCGGCTCGCCGGCCACCAGGCCTACCCGCTGACGCTGACCGGCGTGGGCGAGCGCAGGCACCTGCTCGGCGCCTCGGTGAACCTCGACACCCACATCGAGGACCTGGTCAACCTGCTGACGGACGAGCAGATCACCGACGCCGTGCTGGTCGGGCACAGCTACGGCGGGATGGTGATCACGGGAGCCGCCGACCGACTGCCCGAGCGGGTGAGCGGCCTGGTCTACGTCGACGCCTTCGTCCCGCGCGACGGCGACTCCTGCTGGACGCTGACCACCGACAGCCAGCGCGACTGGTACATCGGCGGCTCCGCCGCGAGCGGCCACGCGATGGCGCCGCTGCCGTTCTTCGACGAGCGCGCGACGCCGCACCCGCTGGCGACGCTGCTCCAGGCGATCCGGCTGACCGGCGCCGGCCGGGGACCGGTGCGCCGGGACTACGTGTACGCGACCGACTGGCCGGAGCCCTCGCCGTTCGAGCCGGCCTACCGGCAGGCGCTGGCCGACCCGTCCTGGCACACGCACGCGCTGGACTCGCGGCACAACGTGATGCGCGACGCCCCGGCGGAACTGCTGCGGATCCTGCTGGAGAGCGTGCGGCGGGACGGGGTCTGAGGGGGTGTGGGCTCAGCCGGGCTGCGGCCACCCGGCGGGACCCTCGGGCCCGGTGGCCACCCGGCCGCCGAAGAAGACCTGGGTCTCGGTGATCCGCCCGTCCCGCACGGTGCTCAACTCGACGTTGCGGTAGCGTCCGCCGGCGGCCAGCTCGTACTCGTAGACGAGCAGCACACCCTGCCCGGCGGCCGGGACGGCATCGACGATCCGCTGCTCGCGCAGGCGGCCGGCGGTCGGGAAGCACCGTGCGAAGAAGGCGGCCCGGTCGATGCGGTCATCCTGCGGACTGGTGAAGGTGAAGTCCGGCGCGATCAGTCGCTCGGCGGCGGCACGGTCCTGGGCGAGGTAGCTCGCCATGCAGGCGCGGACGACCTCGACGTTCGACCGGCTCCGGTCGGCATCCGTCATGGCGGCTGCTCCTCCCGTCGGGACGCGCCGGCCGCACCGGGCGCGGGGGCCGGCCGCTCTCCAGTATCCCGCCGCCGGTCCTGCCGGCGAGGACTCAGCCGCCCGAGAGCGAGCCGCGCAGCACGGCGAGCACCTCGCCCTCGGGGAACCGGCCCAGGGCCGCGCCCACCGCGCCGGCCAGCTCCTCGGCCAACTCGTCGGGCGGCGCGGCGGCGGCGAG
Source organism: Kitasatospora nipponensis (assembly GCF_039528135.1). Lineage (NCBI taxonomy): Bacteria > Bacillati > Actinomycetota > Actinomycetes > Kitasatosporales > Streptomycetaceae > Kitasatospora > Kitasatospora nipponensis. The sequence goes on from NZ_BAAALF010000064.1 coordinate 34,668, forward strand.
CTCGTGCACCCAGCGGGCCAGGTCCGCCAGGTCCTGCGGCAGGCCGGCGGGCTGGGCGCCGGTGTACGGGGAGGGCGGGCGGCGGCGTCCGAGGCGGCGGCGCAGCGTGGCCACCAGGACGGACGGCGCCGGGGGCCGGGCCGGAGCGGGGAAGGGCAAGGGTGCGACCGGCGGCGGCGGCGGTGCGCGCCGGGGCAGCGGGGCGGGGACCGGTTCGCCGTGGCTGGCGTAGCGGCCGGGCGGCAGGCCCACCTTGGAGGGGTGCACGCAGACCGGTATCCGCTCGGCCGTGTAGCGGAACCCGTCGGCCGGGTCGAAGGCGCACTCGCCGGTGGGCCGCTCGAAGACGTCGAAGGCGCCGGCCGGGCAGCGCAGCGCAGGACAGAGCCAGCACACCTCGTGCGCGCTCTCCTCCGGCAGAAACGGCTCGCTCGGCATCCCCGCAGCATACCGACGGCCCCGCGGCGGTCGGCCCCCACCCGCGGCCGGCAGCCGGCGCTCAGAGCGCGTTGATCGCGCCCGGCAGCCGCTCGGCCCGGGCCAGCGCGCGCAGTGGCCCCGGCTGGCCGTGCCGGCGCACCGAGAGCCGGGTCAACAGGGCGAGCACGGGATCCAGCGCCGCCGCCGGGAGCGGGGGAGCGGCGATCCCGACGCTGACCGCGAGGTCGTCCATGTGCACGGCGAGCTCCAGCATCCGCGTCACCAGGAAGTCGTCGAGGCTCAGCGCCCAGCCGGTCTGCGGCAGGAAGACCGTCGACCGCTCCGGCGGCAGCCGCGGGAGGCCGACGCGCTGCTCGGCCAGCTCGGTGCGAGCGCGCTCCCGTAGGGCGAGTGCTCCCTCGGCGGCGAAGGCCTCGCCCTTCGTCCGGATGCCGGCGTTGACCACGTCGTCGAGCGGCGCGCTGACCCAGCGGGCCCGCGCGTAGTGCTCCAGCAGCGGGATCGGCGCCTCGGGGGCGTCGCCCTGCTCGGCCAGCACCGGGGTGACGCTGAAGATCTGGTACCCGAGGTGGCCGGCCAGTCCGCCCACCGTCAGCTCCGCCAGCGCGCTCGGCCCGTCCCACGCCGCGCGGACCTCCGGCGCGGCCAGCAGGGTCACCGCCTGCGCCGCGGCGTCCAGGTACGCGTTCCTGATGGTCATGAAGCCCCCGTGATCCGACACTCCGCCATTATGCGCCGCGGCCGGGCGGGGACGGAGGGGTTCGGCCGATCGGCCGGCGGCGCCCTCGGGCGGGGTCCGGCTGGGCCGTCCGGGGTGGATCACCGAGCGCGGGCCGACCGCGCCCGCGCGGCCGCACGGCGGTGCGGGCGGCGGCGTCCTAGCATCGCCGGGACCGCATCGCCGTGTGGAGAGAGGGGACCCGGGAATGAACAGCGCGAAGCTGCTGGCCGACGCCTTCGGCCGGATCCGGGAGGTCGTCCACGAGGCCGCCGAGGGTCTGACGGCCGCAGAGCTGTCGCAGCGCCTCGACGGCGACGCCAACACGGTCGCCTGGCTGCTCTGGCACCTGACGCGCATCCAGGACGACCACCTCGCGGACGCGTCGGGCACCGAGCAGGTGTGGATGACCGAAGGCTGGGCCGACCGGTTCGAAGCCTCCTTCGGGACCGCCCTCCCGCCCGGCTCGACCGGCTACGGCCACACCAGCGCGCAGGTCGCCGCCCTGCGGGTGGACTCCCCGGACCTGCTCACCGGCTACCACGACGCCGTCCACGCGCGGACGACGGGCTACCTCGGCGGCCTCACCGACCGCGACCTCGACCGCGTGGTCGACGAGAGCTGGAGCCCGCCGGTGACCCTGGGCGTGCGGCTGGTGAGCGTGGTCTCCGACGACCTGCAGCACGCCGGGCAGGCGGTGTTCATCCGCGGCGTGCTCCTGCGCCGCCGACGCTGAGAGGTTGCCCGAGCAGGCGGCCCCGGCGGTCGGCCGAGGACGCCGACCCGGCCGAAAGAGCGTGCACAGAGGGGGATTTGTCGGGGGAGTACGCACGGATAGCGGGACAATTCCGGATATCCACAAGGGTTTGGCCAGGCCTTCATGAGACTCTTAGGATGCGACCGATCCTGAGACTGTTCGTCAACAAGGCAACAGCTGAGGATCCATGACCACGAGTCAGGATCGCATGCAAACAGGGAATATCGGGCGCCGATCGGGCCGCCCACTCCTCCACCGACGGCTGATACGGCTGTTGTCGGCACTGGCCGCCGGCGTGCTGGTGCTCGGCCTGGCGGGCGGGGCGGCGGCGAGCGCCCCGAGCTGGAACCTCGGAAACACCGCGCTGGCGAACCTCTACAACCTCAACGCCGAGGCCAGCGGAGCCGTGCACAACGTCGGCCTGAACAAGTGCGTGGACGACTACGCCTATCGGACCGACAACGGCTCGCAGGTGGTCTCCTGGACCTGCAACGGTGCGACCAACCAGAACTGGACGTTCACGCCGGCGAACCACAATCCCTACCGGACCGGTGACGCCGGGTTCCTCGGGGCGCTCTCCCTGAACAACGCGCCCACGAAGTGTCTGGACATTCCCGGCAGCGCGCCCATCGGTTGGGGCAGCAAGTTGCAGCTGTGGGACTGCAACAACACCCAGAACCAGCAGTGGATCGAGCAGTTCGCCTCCAACGGGAGCACCCGGCTGCTCAATCCCGCCAGTTCGCTCTGCGTGGACGTACCGAGCGGTTCCACCACCGACGGCACCCAACTGCAGCTGTGGGGCTGCAACGGCTCGCCGGCCCAGTGGTTCGCCCCGCCCGGCGCCCCGCTGCCGCCGGTGGGTCCGATCACCGCACCCCTACTGGGCATGTGCGCCGACGCCGACGGCGGTGGCACCGCCGCCGGCGCCAAGGTGCAGGCCTGGCACTGCGGTTCCACCGACCACCAGACCTGGTCGCTGAACCAGGACGGCTCGCTCTCGCACGGCCAGCTCTGCCTGGACGTCGCCGGCGGCGGCACCGGCAGCGGCACCAAGGTGCAACTCGACGCGTGCAACGCCACCGTGGCCGAGCAGTGGATCGTCCATCTGGACACCGCGAACCGGACCACCCTGGAGAACCCGAACTCGGGCCGCTGCCTGGACATCCCGAACTCCTCCACCACCGACGGCGCCCAACTGCAGATCTGGGACTGCAACAACACCAACGCCCAGGTGTGGAACGCCCCGCAGTACCCGCACCCCTCGATCGTGGGCCCGGTGGTCGCGGCGCCGGTCGTCTACCCGCCGGGGTCCGGCACCCTGGCGAACCGGCTCGACGCGATGACCAGGGCCGAGGCGATGCGCAAGGCCCAGCTGTGGATCGCCGACATCGAGCACAGCGGCAGCCACAACCTCAAACTGGCCGCCGGCACCGCCCTGGCGAGCAACGACGCCGACCTGATGGTCACCTTCAACGCCTGGGACGGCGGCTCGAACCAGTACGACGACCCCACCTCGCCCTTCACCAGGGACCTGGCCGCACTGACGGTCGCCGACCAGAACCGCACCGAGCGCTCGGCCGGGCGGCGGCACTACCTGGACAACCTGTCGATCTCCGACCAGGAGCCCACGCCGGTGGGCCAGATGGTCAGTTACATGAGCTCGGAGTCGTCCTTCTGGCGCACGCTGAACTCCGCCACGCTCGCCTTCCCGGTGGTGCACGCCAACCAGGCCGCACAGGACCGGGTGACCGCGATCGCCAAGGAGAACGGTGCCAAGGACCCCGCCCAGGCGGCCAACTGGCTGGCGGCGGCGCAGTGGACCAACGGCGGCTCGGCGGACGACGTGCGCCGCTTCATCCAGTACAACGGGGTCCCCACCGTCGCACCGGTGGCGGGAACACCGGAGTTCCGGATCGAGGTCGAGGCGCTCAAGGCCCGCTGGGCCGGCGGTGACCCGACCAACCCGCGCGATCCCGACAACGTGCTGATCGACGTCGAGGAGACCGCCTGGAGCGAGTGGCAGGCCGAGCTCAACTCCCAGGCGCAGCAGCGGGCCGACATCGTCACCACCGAGGTCAACGGCCTCGACGCCCTGCAGAGCGGCGCGGAGTCGATGAACGACGCGCTCAGCTACGCCTGGTACGCGGGCGAGTTGCTCTGGGCCCAGCAGAACCGCAGCGGCGCCGAGCTCGCCCGGATCCCGAACGACCTGGGTGTCATCCGGGCGCGCGTCGCCGCTCTGGCCGAGGCCGCCAAGGTGGCGGCCGGACAGGCGCAGGCCTCCGCCGACCGCGTACAGGCCGACCAGGACGCGGCGGCGGTGATCGCGAAGGCGAACGGCACCCCGCAGGCCCGCGGCCTGTCCTACGCGCAGCAGTCGGCGCAGGTGACCAAGGCGGCGGCCTCCACGGCGCAGGCGATCTCCGGCGCCCTGCAGACCGCCCTCGCGGCCACCAACGCCACCCTGGCCGACAGCGCCACGCTGCTGGCGAACGCGAGCGCCCAGGCGCACGCGGCGCGGGCCCTGTTCCTGCGCCAGTCGGCGCAGGGTGACGCGGCGCTGGCGGCCTCGCTGGCCTCCTCCGCCGCCGACCAGGCCACCGCCGCCGCGTCCGCCCGCCGACAAGACCAAGGCCCGGCAGGCCGAGGCCGCCGCGGTGACCTCCGCGGCCAGCGCGCACCAGGACGCGGCCGTCGCGGCCCAGGAGCGGCAGAACGCCGCCACCGCCCGCGCCAAGGCCGACGCGCAGCGCGCCAAGGCCCAGCAGGCCGAGGCCGCGGCCCAGCAGCAGGCGGGCGCGGCCAGGACGGTGCGGGAGGCGGCGGGCCC